>DMMK01000582.1 GCA_003453085.1 Verrucomicrobiales bacterium | reverse complement strand
GCTGGGGGACGGGCGGAGTAAGGCCGGGGTTCTGGGCTTTGCGGGATTCTTCTTTGATCTGCTCGAACACGTCTTTGACGGTGGCCCAGGGATCCTGGACGGGCGGCGGTGTTTTGGGCGATGGGCGGTTGGGACTGCCTGCAGGCTTCATCTGCTGCTGCCAGGCCTGTTCGCGGGTTTCACGATCTTCGTCGCTCAGCGGGGCGGCGTTGCGCCGTTCGGCCTCGTCTTTGCCCTGTTTGATGAGTCCCCAGAGCCACTGCACAAAGCCGGCGCCCATGGCGATGACGATGATGATGATCTGGATGGGATCAATCTCGGCGAGCAACATGGTAAGAGTGTGGCATCAATCCAGGGGGCGCGCCACCACGATTCCGGCGTGGTTTTTAAAGTCGGCCAGATAGGCGTGCAGGGCTTTGTCCACCAGCACTCGTTTGTGAGTCTGGGAGGCGTGCATGAAATGGCAGACGCCATCGGCGGTGCGGACGGCCAGCCCGACGTGGCTGCAATAGACGTGGGGCTTGTGGGTGACGATGCCGATGATGTCGCCGCTTTGCAGCCGGTGTTCGATGTCGCGCACCTGGGCCTTGGGCAGGTAGCGGAAGGGGCGGGTCTGCAGCTCGGCCTCGATTCTTGCCATGCCGGGACGGAGTTCGGGGTTGTGCTTCAGGTAACGGTAGCTTTTCCACAGCACGGTCATTTCATCAATGCGGCGGCCTTCGAGCGGAACGGTTTTTCCGAGCGTGGTGGTGATGTTGCGAATGTGGCCACGTTTTTGGTTATCCTGGAACCATTCGTCGAGGTAGTGGATGCGGTCCAGATAGCCGCCGTTGCAGATGCCGCTGCGGTAGCGGGTAAGTTCGATCTGGTGCAGGAGGTCGGCCGGGGTGAAGCGGTCCTGCGGGAGGGCCAGCATGCGGGCGAGGCCGAGGGCGATCTCAAAGAAGGTCCAGCAGTCCTGGCCATCGAAGTTGGCAGAAGGGGACTCGATGTGGTCGTGGATCTCGAGGGTGTAGCCGACGTAGGGCGTGCCAGCCATGGCGAGCGCGGCGCGGGTGATGCGGTCGCCGATGGGCAGGGTGCGCCATTTTTCCTGGAGGGCGCGGGAGACGATGCGGTCAAATTTCGCCTGGCCGATGAAGGTGAGATTTTGCGGGAGGTGCTCGGCCGCTGGCAGGAAGCCGGGAAGGGATGCGGCGGCCAAGGCGTGAAGAAGAGCGCGGCGGTTCATGCAGGAAGATACGTGAAGGACCGCAGGGTGTCGCGGGGCAAAGACAGGTGGAGAGCCTCAGGCCAGATCTGTGCTAAGCCCTCTGGAGCAGATTAGTGGCTCAGCTTTTTTAATAATTAGCAGAAATGAAATACAAAAGTGGTAAAATTTCCATTTTTGATATTGATGAATGCAAGAGTGCTCTTATTACTACCACACATAACACTCATATTTGATAATAAACTCAGAAGTGAGTGTCGTTCTTGTGGATCGTCCACAGCCTGCCCCTATGAAAACTTTAATCGTCTCTTTTGCGACCACCGTCCTGTTGGCCGTTTCTGCGCAGGCCAATGTGTTGGGGCGTTTTGACTTCAATCATCTGGCTGGCGTGAACGCTGCAAATGAGGCGAGCTTCATTTCCCCATGCATCGATGTGACGGATCTGGATGCCTGCTGCCTGAATGAAGGACTGCGCACTTCAGGTGGACCAGACGGCAGTGCCTTTCGCACCTATTCGGGCTGGGACCGCAACCAGTATGATTCGGCGGTCTATCTGAACCGAGACGGGCTCTGGCAATGGCCGAAGACACTGGCGTTTGAGGTTCAAGCCTCTGCAACGAGCCTGGGCACGATCAGCGGACTGTCGGTGGATGTGAAACGGCCCTACGCGTATTCGCCAGATACGATCATGGCCTCCATTTTTTGGGAAGATGCGACTGGGACGATCCAGCAGCGGAATTCCGGCCCGGTCAGCATTGCCAGCGCTTCTGGCTGGACGACGCTGGACTTTGATTTTGCCAATGGCAGTGCCGAACTGCCTTTCGGTGTGGAATACAGCGGTGAAACCTTCAACGTGGAACTGTATGCGTGGGGCGGTACGGGTGGTGCGCTGTATCTGGACAATGTGACCCTGACGGGGGATTGCGCGCCGATCCCTGAGCCCGGTGGGGCGATGCTGATCGGCATGTCGGGGCTGGCGCTGCTGCTGCGTCGGCGCAGCCGATGGAGTTGAAGGTAAGGTCTTTAGGCCTGGCCTGCGGGCAATTCGAGTCTTGCGCAGACGGGCGGTAGCAGCCACATTGGATGGTTAGAACCATCCTGCCTCATGTTTCGCTGCGTCCTTTTCGCTGCTGCTTTTGCCCTCATGACCTCATCTTCGTCCGTTGCTGCCCATGTCGTCTCCACGTCTTGGGGAAAAACAGCCGAAGGTGAAGAGGTGCAACTTTTCACCCTAAGCCGAGGAATGGGCCTGGAGGTGCAGGTCACCAATTACGGAGGCATCATCGTCGCCGTGAAGGTGCCGGATAAAAAAGGCGTGGTGGCGGATGTGGTGCTGGGATTTGACACGCTGGAGCCTTACTTGGGTAAGCATCCGCACTTTGGCTGCATCACGGGTCGCTATGCGAACCGGATTGGCGGGGCCTCTTTCCAGATTGATGGCGTGCAGCATGAGGTCACGGCGAACTCGGGCAAGAATCACATCCATGGCGGCAAGGAGGCCTTTGACAAAAAGGTCTGGAAGGCCCGGGTGCTGGAAGATCAGGCGGCGGTGGAGCTGAGCTACACGAGTGCCGATTGCGAAGAGGGATTCCCTGGAAAGCTGGACTGCACGGTGACCTACACTGTCACGGCTGAGCAGGAACTGAAGATCGAATACCGGGCGACAACGGACAAGGCGACGGTGGTGAATCTGACGAACCACAGCTACTTCAATCTCGCGGGGGAAGGCAGCGGGGATATTTTGGGGCATGAGCTGACCATTCCGGCGGAAACCTTTACTGCGACCGATGATGCCCTCATCCCCACGGGCGAGATCGTGAGCCTCGTGGGCACGGCGCTGGATTTTACGACACCGCACCTCATCGGCGAACGCATCGGGGCGAGCTTCAAGCCGCTGATCCAGGGCAAAGGGTACGACCACAATTATGTGCTGCCGGGTTCTGGGATCAAGCTAGCAGCGCGGGCCAAGGACCCGAAAAGCGGCCGAGTGATGGAGGTGCGCACGAGCGACCCTGCGGTGCAGCTCTACACCGGCAATCATCTGAAAGGTGTGAAGGGTAAGGCGGGGCATGTGTATGAGGCCCGCCATGGATTCTGTCTGGAGACCCAAAAGTACCCGGATAGCCCGAACAAGCCGCAGTTCCCCAGTGCCGTTGTGCGCCCTGGCGAGCCCTATCTGCACACCACGATCTTTAAGTTTTACGCTGAGTGACTGCTCCTGTCCCACTGCCCATTTTCATGCCACCTACCGCGCCTGCTTTTGTGCAGGAGCAGGACTTTGCCGCGCGCCAGTACAAGGGGCGGCGGGATAACCAGGAGGACTACTATGCCTTTGCCGATGCGGCAGAAATGACGGAGGAGCCCTTGCAAAAGCTGCTGCTCGTCGTGGGCGATGGCCTGGGGGCCCATGCTGGCGGCAGCGTGGCCAGCTACCTGGCGGTGAATGCTTTTGTGAGGGCCTTTCATGAACAGCCGGGAGATGCGAGCTGGCGCCTGCGCACGGCGCTGGATACGGCCAATGAAACGCTGGGCTACATCACGGACCGCATGCCCTCCGTGGCACCGCCGATGGGCACGACGATGCTCTCCGTCCTGGTCAGCAACCAGGAGGTTCAATGGATCAGTGTGGGAGATTCGCCCCTGTTCCTTTACCGTCGGGGGCTTTTGACCCGGCTGAATGCGGACCACTCACTGACACCTCTTCTCGAAGAGCGCGTGCGTGCTGGAACGATGACGGAGGAGGAGGCGGCACACCACCCAGACCGGCACACGCTGCAGAGTGCGGTGATGGGCCTGCCGATGGCGCTGATTGATTTTGCGGCGGATCCAATCAAGCTGCTGCCGGATGACATCGTCATCGCGGCCAGCGACGGCATTTTTACGCTTACCTCGAAGGCTCTGGAGGAATTGCTTCACTTTGGTCAAAATACCACGGCGGACAAGATCGCAGATGCCATCATCTTTGCCATCCGGCGGATCAACTATGACCGTCAGGACAACACGACGGTGGGTGTGGTGAAGATTCCCTGAGTCCTGGGCGGGCTCACTTCACCGTGTCCCGGCCGAAGGTCTGCCACTCCAAATTGAAGCGGGCGAAGTGTTGGTAGGGGAAAGGAATGACGGAAAGGCGAGAGTTTTGCCCGTCCGCCCCTTGACCTCCGGCCTCTGCCTCCTATGCTCGCCCGTCCCAGCCCCGGGACGTGCAGCTATCTCCCCCACTTTCGCTCCATGAACATCCACGAATACCAGGCCAAAGAACTGTTTGAGAAATTCGGTGTCGCCACACCTCCTGGCAAAGTTGCCTCCACGGCTGAAGAAGCTGGCAAAATTGCCCAAGAACTGGGTGGTGCTGGCCTCGTGGTGAAGGCCCAGGTCCACGCGGGTGGTCGTGGCAAGGGCACCTTCAAAAACGGCTTCAAAGGCGGCGTGCATGTGATCAACACGGCTGCTGAAGCGCAGGACATTGCCGGCAAAATGCTGGGCCAGACCCTTGTCACCCACCAGACCGGGCCGGAAGGCAAGCTGGTGAGCAAGGTGCTCATCGCCAAATCCGTGGACATCGCCAAGGAGCATTACTTCGCCATTCTGTTTGATCGCCAGAGCAGCAGCCACGCCCTCATCGCCAGCACGGAAGGCGGCATGAATATCGAGGAAGTGGCCGAGAAGACTCCGGAGAAGATCGTCAAGGAATTCGTCCACCCGACTCTCGGTCTACAGAGCTACCAGGCCCGCAAGATCGCCGCCTCTCTGGGCCTCAAAGGTCCTCAGGCCAACCAGACAGTGAAGCTGGTCACCGCTTTGTGGAACCTTTACATCAAGAGCGATTGCTCCCTGGTGGAAGTGAACCCGCTGGCAATCACCACCGACGGCCAAGTCGTGGCCCTGGATGCGAAGTTCAACTTCGACGACAACGCCCTCTACCGTCAGAAGGACGTCGTCGCCATGCGTGACACGACCGAAGAAGACCCGCGTGAAGTCGCCGCGAGCGAGTTCGGCCTGAGCTACATCGGCCTGGATGGCAACATCGCCTGTCTCGTCAATGGTGCCGGTCTGGCCATGAGCACGATGGACATCATCAAGCTGCACGGGGGTGAGCCTGCCAACTTCCTCGATGTGGGCGGTGGCGCCACGAAAGAGCAGGTGACAGCGGCTTTCAAAATCATCCTGGGCGACCCGAATGTGAAGGGCATCCTGGTGAATATCTTCGGTGGCATCATGGACTGCGACATCATCGCCCACGGCATCATCGCTGCGGCGCAGGAAGTCAGCCTGAACATCCCGCTGGTCGTCCGTCTGGAAGGCAACAACGTCGAAGCTGGCAAGGCGACACTTGCTGGCAGCGGCCTGGCCATCACCAGTGCTGAAGGCCTCACCGATGCGGCTCAGAAGATCGTGGCTGCTGTGGGCAAGGCGTAACCGTAAGCCTGTCCAAGTTTAACATTCAAAGCTCCGAGGGCGACCTCGGAGCTTTTTTGCGTACAGTATTCATCACTCTCCGAGTGATGGGATTGATGGATCAGAATAAGCCAGGTTAGGCTTGAATATTGGAGGACCACGCAACATGCCAAAAACGTACTTCTGCTGGCGCTGTAAAATTCCTGTTCCGATGCTCACTGAGGATGAGTGGGAGGAAGTGGAGCCGTTGCTGAGAACGGACATTGAGTGCTTAAAAGCATACCGCACTGAGACAGGGGTGGGACTGCGGGAGGCACTTGACACCCTTCGCCATGACGCTTGTGAACGGTATTTTGAGATCAGTGGTTTCACAGAGACCAATCCCAATGCGCTTTGGCATCACCGGCTTTCGATTTATGGTTCTGAATGTGCGCAGTGTGGTCATCTTTTCAGAACCCCCGAGGCTTCGTTTTGCGCAAACTGTGGGTATATACCGGGTGCCATGGGAGAGAGTGCTGTATAAGAAAACCGACTTTCACTCTTCTGGAAATCACCTTTACATCCTCTTCTTTCACTCTGTAACTCACCTCCATGATTCGTCTCGCCACCCTTGAGGATGCTCGAAGAATCGCCGAGATCCAAGTGGCCTCTTGGCAGGTGGCCTATCGGGGAATTCTGCCGGATGAGTATCTGGAACAGATCAATGTGGAAAAGCGGGAGGCCGTTTGGCGTGGAGTTTGTGGGAAAGAAAGAGAGGTTCTTTGGGTGGGGATGAGAGATGACGTGGTGGCCGGGTTTTGTCATGTCAGGGCATCGCGAGATGCGGATGCCGACAGTGCCAGTGCAGAGGTGACTTCGATTTACCTGGATCCTGCAAAGTGGCGGCGGGGCCTGGGGCGGGAGCTGATGGCTGCGGCGAGGACTTCTGCGAGCGAACTGGGGTTTGAGCAGATCAGCCTGTGGGTGCTGGTAGAAAACATGGCGGCTCGGCAATTTTATGAGGCCGTAGGATTTCGCTCGGACGGCTGCCTGAAGCAGGAAGAGGGCCCGGGATTTTACTTCAACAAATTGCGGTATGTTTGGGCATCGGGAGGCAATGTAGCAAATGATCTGCCTCGGTCTCACTAGGAATTGCTGGATGCTCGGCGGAGCAAGGCAGACTCAGGTGAATCGAAGATCCTTAACTGGGATGAAGTGAAAGAACGGATAGGAATGGGGGGAATCATTTTCTTCACGCGCAGATATGAGTGGCGATCCGTTCCTGATTTGTAAGATGGTGATTGCCGCCTAACCCTTAACCTCACTACCACCATGCTTAAAATCACCGAATTTGCTTTTACCGGTTACAGCGTCACGGACATGGACCGGGCGCGTGCGTTTTATGAAAACGTGCTGAATCTGAAAACGGCCTCGACCTTTGCCGAGGAAGGGCAGGAGCCAACCTGGGTGGAGTATGAAATTGGGCCGCATACGCTGGCGATCACCATCGGCGGGGGGATGGGGAAACCGAGCAAGGATGGCGGGGGGGTAGCCCTGGGGGGGGGGGGCTTTGAGGAGTCACTGAAGGGGGTGAAAGACAAGGGGGGAGAGCCTTACTTTTGCCCTTATGAATGTCCGGTCTGCCACATGGGGCTGATCTCGGGTCCCGACGGCGACTCCATCTGCATTCACAAGCGCAAGCCTGGGCATCATTGAGCCAGGGCGGCATTACTCCACGCGCACCTTGATGCCGATGTCCTTGAATCCGGCGATGATCTCGGCGGCCAGTTTGGCATAGGGCCGTTCATCCAGGAGGATGGGCAGGTGCTTCAGCGGGGCGGTGTCGCTCATGTCCGGCGGCGTGAGCTCGCGCGGGTAGCTGAAGCGGCCGCCGTCCATGCGCTTGACACGGGGGTCGGCAAAGAAGGCGCGCATGGCGGTGACTTCGCCGTGGACGGCCTCCATGAAGCGGATGAAACGGGTGCCTTTTTTGTCGCCATCCAGGTGGCAGAAGTAATAGACCAGGAGCTGGGAACGGTGGTACATTTCACGCATCTTGACCGGGGAACTGCAGGCGGCGATCCACTGGTCCCGGGTCATGCTCATGTGCTCTTCCAGCTTGCCCAGGTCGGGAGGGAAGCCTTCCTGTTTCTCCCACACGGTGGCATCTTCCTTCATGCCGCTTTTATGGGCGTCTGCGCGGAAGGTGCCGGATTTGTAAGGGAGCATTTCGGTGTACTCCGCGGTGCCTTCGACAACCCAGGTGGGCAGGAAGCCGAGGTATTCATCCATGAGCTGGTGGGTGATCTCATGCACCAGCGTGCCGTTGCTGTAGTTGTCGTTTTTGAAATAAGTCTGGCCGCGCTTCTCCATGCCGAGGCTGGGGAAGGGGATTTTGAAGACCTTGTCCCCGGTGCTGTAAACGCCGCCGGAGTTTTCCGGCCCGCCAGCCTCGATGTAGTCCTGGCGGGATTCAAAGAGGGCGGCCTTGAAGCGGGGCATGCCCTCCGGCGGGCGGCAGACGATGCCCCAGGGCAGGGCCTCCACCAGGGAGCGGGTGGCCTCGAAAGTACGGGCGACTTCCTTCATCACGCTGCCGGCGAGTTTGGCCTGGGAGGTGAATTCGAAAGCCTCTGACTGGTAAACGTATTTGCGTTCGGCCACGCTTTCGGAGATCACGCTGATTTCCACGGAGCGTGCGGGCACCTCCACGTTCTGAGGCCAGGTGCGTTGCTCGATCGGCAGCCTTTTCGGATCTGCGGGCAGTGCGGGTGAGGTTGTCGCTGGGTTGGCGGTCTGCGCTTTGACAAAGGCCTGGTCCTCTGCGCTCAGCCGTGCCAGGGGGAAAGGAATGGTTTTGTCTGCGGAGACGCGGAGCAGGACGCTGTCTCCCTGCATGCCGGCAAATTCGGCCTCGACCTTCCGACCGTTGTCATCTGTCCAGGCGCGCGGGGCCGCCTGCACCTGGGCGGACAGGCAGCCGAGGGTGGCGAGGCAAAGACAGAACGTGATTTTTTGCATGACAGATCCCGGTTTATCATGGGCCGCTGCCTCCGTGCAAGCGGTGTGTGCAAACTATCACTGGCACAGGCGCTTCATCTCTCTAAAAAAGCAGCGACTATGGCCCCAACCCCTCC
>DMMK01000720.1 GCA_003453085.1 Verrucomicrobiales bacterium | reverse complement strand
GGATGTACTGCGGACCTTTGGTGACCAGGTTTTCCTGCTGCTCCTGGCCCATGAGGCGCTGGATGATGGGGGCGACTTCGGTGATCTGGTCCAGGCCGATGAAGGCATCCACATCGGGCATCAGGGTGGGCAGCTCTTCGCGGAAGCGCTGGGACAGGCAGCCGGCGACGATGATCTTCTGCTTTTTACGCTTCTGCTGCTCCTCACGAGCATCCACGGCTTCGTGGATGGCGCCCACGCTTTCCTTCTTGGCCATGTCAATGAAGGAGCAGGTGTTGATGATGAGCACATCGGCCAGGTCTGCCTCCGGGGTCATGGTCATGCCTGCCTGCTGGAGGTGGCCGACCATGATTTCGGAGTCAATGAGGTTCTTGGCGCAACCGAGGGAAACGAGACCGACTTTGATCATAGGGGGGCGGAGAATACGGGCAAAAAGGCCCGAGGAAAGGAGAAGATGGGCTTTCCCGGGGAAAATGACAGGTTACTTGTTTCAAAACAAGGTCTAGGAATCGCTGGAAATAGGTGTAGCGCCCACGTATATCTTCAACAGCCATGTCTCCCGTCCGTCCATTCTCTGCCCGCGCCTGCCTTGTGGGCGTGTTTACCGCCCTCACTCTGGTGGGAGGCTGGGCACAGACACCCGCGCCTGAGGCACCGCCCAAGCCGCCTGTTCCACCTCTGCCTGGGCAGGAGGGCCAGCGCATGGCCATCCCGGATGACCTCCTGGGAGATGAGCATGTGCGGGAAGAATTCGGCGTGAACCAGTTCACCACCCCGAGCATCCGCAAGCTGTTCGAGATGCTGGATGGCCTGGGCAAGCTGTCCTACGATGCGCTGAAGAGGCCCATTTCCCGCCAGACGCCCTCGGACCGGGTGCTGGTCTCCCTGGGCCTGGGCACGCTGATCGCGGACGGTTTTCTCATCGTCCAATGCGAGAAGGTGGAGGCCATGGAAGATGTGGGCCGTGCGCTGATCAAGTATGCGAAAGTCCTGGGTACGGGCAGCCGCATGAACCGCCACACGCAGAGCCTGTTCGAGCACAGTATCGAAGGCCAATGGGACAAGCTGCGCACGGAACTGGCGCTGACCCAGGCCGATGTGGAGGCCGAGATGGTGCAGCTTCGGGATGTGGACATCGCCCACCTCGTGAGCCTGGGCGGCTGGTTGCGCGCTTTTGAAATCGCCACCCGCAGTGTTTATGACAATTACACGCCGGAGAAAAGCCTGCGATTGCTGCGCAAAGACATCGCCGAGTATTACCTGGCCAGCCTGGAGCACCTGGGGCCGCGCCTGCAAAACAATGAATCGCTGAAAGCCCTGCGTGAAGGTTTCCAAAAACTGATCCCGCTGATGGATCTGCCTGCGGACAAGCCGCTCACGCAAGAGCAAGTGAAGGCCCTGAGCGACCAAGCAGCGAAGCTGTGTGCCGTCGTCACGGGTGCTATGAAGAGCTGATCTGCCCAACCCCCCTCATGTCGCAACTTTCCCCCGAACAACTGGCCCAAGTCGAAATCTGGGCTGCTGATGGTGCCAATCTCAATCAGGTGCAAGACCGTCTGAAAACGGAGTTTGGCATCACCCTGACTTACCTGGATGCCCGGCTGCTGATGCTGGATGTGGGGGTGCGCATCAAGGACAAACCGCGTGAGGTGGCAAAACCTGCTGAGCCAGCCCCGGCTGCTGTGAAGGAGCCCGCGGAACTGGAATCCTGGGAAGAGGGGCTGGAACCACCGGCAACACCGGGCGGAAGCATCCAGATGAGTGCGGACCAGATTGCCATTCCAGGGGCGCTCATCAGCGGCAAGGTGACTTTCAGCGACGGTGTGCAGGCTTCGTGGTTCCTGGATCAAATGGGACGGCTGGGGCTCAATGGATCGCCTCAGGGGTACCAGCCACCGCCGGCGGATGTGCCGCAGTTCCAGCAGCAGTTGGACCTGATGTTGCAGAAGGCCGGTTTGTAAGACCCGGCCACCTTCCTGGGAGCGGGAAGGTGACGGGAGGAAGGGAGCCTAGATGCGTCTTGTCTTGACGGATCATGGCATTGCGGGTTTTCTTGGTTTTGAACGGCTATGAGTCACGCTAACTCCCCGGCTACGACCTCATCAGACAGCCTGATCCCGCCCACGCACAATGCGCTGGCGATGCTGGATCTGGCTCTCGAGGATTCGTTTGACCTGATGGCGGAAGCCCAGGTGGAGCAAGAGGGGGATGTGATCGGCAACTACACCCTGGTCAAACGCATCGGGGAAGGTGGCTTCGGCATCGTTTGGCAGGCGGATCAAACGAAGCCGATCCGGCGGACCGTGGCCATCAAGGTGATCCGGCCTGGGATGGATTCCCTGGCGGTGCTGTCGCGCTTCCGGGCGGAAAGGCGCGCACTAGAGAGGATGTCGCATCCCAACATCGCGGTGGTTTTGGATGCTGGGACAACTCCGCTGGGGCGGCCTTACTTTGTCATGGAACTGGTAAAGGGACGGCCCATCACTTCGTATTGCGAAGAGGCGGGGCTGGATTCCCGGCAGCGCATCAGCCTGTTTTTGGATGTTTGCCGGGCCGTGCAGCATGCACATCAGCGTGCGGTTTTGCATCGGGATCTGAAGCCCTCCAATGTGCTGGTGGCCGAGGGGGATGCGGGGCCGGTGGCCAAGATCATTGATTTCGGCATTGCCAAGGC
>DMMK01000525.1 GCA_003453085.1 Verrucomicrobiales bacterium | reverse complement strand
GCCTTGGGAAATGATGGCGCAGGCGTTGTTGGCGGGAAAGAGGTCGCCATAACCGCCCACCCCATTGGCCCCGATGTCATGGTCCTGATGCTCCGGGTAGATCATCAGGTTGTTGGCCAGGTACTGCATCATCAGGAACTTCTGGCCGGAGGGGTCCATCTGATACATGCGCGGCAGGCTGCCGCCTTTGTCCGCCGGGGCCGACATGGAGCAATTGCCAACCGTCGGCTTCAGCCGCAAGGCCACCGCTGGGCCGACAGGCGGGCCGCTTTTGGCATCGGGCTGGAAAATTTGCAGTTGCGGATATAGCCCGGCCTCAAGGGGAGAATGCTGGCCATCGCGGTTTTCATACGTGATGTCGGCCAGCCCGGCCGCACTGCCAGCCTGGTGCCATTCATTCAGCAGCCTGCCCACGGCATCGGTGCGCGAGGTGATCTGCGCCCCGGCCGGGAGGGCGTGGAGCATGGCCAGGCTAAAAAGCCCTTGTCGGAAGCCGCGTGGAAACATGCTCACGGACGCCAGCATCCAGCGAGCCGGGAGCCTGTCAATTGAATGCCTCCGTGAGAAAAGTACTACACCAGGTCAGCCCGGGTGTAGGCGGCCACAACAGGGTAGCCCTTGCTCTCGATGTTCTGACGGCCGCCTTCCTGGCGGTCCACCAGGATCAGGGCGAAGGCCACCTTACCGCCTTCTTCCTCAATGGCCTGAATGGCCTTCAGCGTGGAGTCGCCGGTGGTGATGACATCATCCACCACCACGACGGGCTGGGCAGGATCGAAGTTGCCCTCGATGCGCTTGCCACGGCCATGTCCCTTGGGCTCTTTGCGCACGTTGAAGGCCTGGATCAGCTTCGTTTCACCCGCGAGGCTGGAGGTCATGGCCACAGCCAGGGTGATGGGGTCTGCCCCCATGGTCAGTCCGCCCAAGGAGCCGATGCTGAGGCCCTTGGCGGCCTCTTCTTTGCGCAGCAGGTCATGAAGCACGCGGCCCACCAGGACGGCCCCGCGGGCATCCAGTGTGGTCACGCGGCAGTCCACATAAAGATCGCTCTCCTTGCCGGAAGCGAGGGTGAATTTGCCCGTCTTCACGGACTTGGTGCGGAGGATTTGGGCGAGTTCGGCGCGGTCAGATTCAAGGGACATGCAGTGCGTTTAGCGGGGCCGTTTCGAGAAGCAAGGCCAGGATTGAGGGGCAGGCACGCAAAGTGCTGGACAGAAGCGCCTGCCGCTGAGATGAATTTAAGTCAAAATCGCAGGTTTTTATTATGAAAAAACACCCTCATTGGCTCTGGAGCTCTCTCGTCTGTCTGGGCCTTTGCCTGACATTCACGCTCCTGGTCCCAGGTGCCGCCGCCCAGCAGCAGACCTACAGGAGGCTGAATTTTTCGACCAAAAGGCATGTGCTGGCAGAATCTGTCCGCCTGCCCGGGAACTTTTACTCCGGGGAGGGAGAGGTGGTCATCGCTCCCTCCAATTCAGCCACCTGCTCGCTCGAAATCGATTCCGCCGCCATAGTGGAAAAAATCCGCTTCATCATCCGCAAAGGGGGCCAGTTGAGAGTGCGCGGGGCCCTGCTGCGCGAGTGCCAGATCTCCCTGGACCCTGGGGCGGAAGTCGTACTGGACTCCTGCGCCATGGATCGCTGTGAATTCAATGCCGACGGCACGCAGAGTGTGGAGCCCGCCAAGCTGCGGATCATCAACAGCATCGTCTCCTCCGGTGCCTGGATGGTGCCCATGAACAGCCTGGGACTGGAGATGATGGACAGTGTGGTCATCGGCCAGCAAAGCAGCACCGGCGGTCTGCGCCTGGAGACAGGCTCCCTGGACAATCTGGATGACGTGGCGCGCCGCCCGAACATCCGTTACACGCGTTTTCAAAACTGCCTGGTTCATGCTTCCATTTTGCTGACGTCCTCCCAGGTTACCTTTGAGCGCTGCCGGGGCTCCTTTTCCGGGGAAAGGCCACCCATCGGCAGCGGCGGGACCAAACCGATGGTGATGATGCCCATCCGCTGGGTGGACAGCACTCCGGCTGCCCTGCCCACCCAAATCGGCGACGGCGTGGGTGTTTTGATGGTGGAACAGCCCATCTCCGGCGGCTGCTCCCTGACGGCGAAAGTGGAAAATGGGGCTTTGAGCATGGACGGCCTGACCCAGACAGAGCCGAAGCTCATCTCGCTGTTCCTGCCGCAGTCGGTGGCGGAAGGCACCTCCCCTGGAGCCTCGATGGGCACTGCCTCCACGAGCTCCCTACCCAGTGGCAAGGAACTGAAACTGAAGCAGACCCACGTCAACGGCCTGCTGGTGATGCCCCTGGCCTCTGGCAAAGAAGCTGGCCAGGTGACGCGGATGAACATGACGGCCCTCCCGGGTAGCTCCTACCTGCGTTTCAACCAGTCCGTGGGCAGCGACATGATGACCGCCCTCAACGAGGTGAACAAATTCGTCCTCCTACGCCATGAAGGCATGCCCCGAGGTCTGGACCTGGAGATCGCCTTTGAAGAAAAATACTCCGGCAAGGACGGCCCCTCCGCTGCAGTCGCATGCGCCCTGCTGGTGGAATCCATGTACACGGGCAAGACCGGGGACCCGGCATTGG
>DMMK01000638.1 GCA_003453085.1 Verrucomicrobiales bacterium | reverse complement strand
CCTGAAAGGAACTGATCGTTCAAAATCCCGTTCTTTTTCCAGCACCAAAATAACTCGACACCCCTGCTCTTCGCCAGTTTTGCCCCTTTGTCCACATCACATCCGCATGTAAAACTGGCACCTGCGGCCGCAAAGGAAGGGAGGCTGGCACCGGCAAAACTTGCTACCGGAACGACCACGCCGCCCCTGATTTCTTTTAAATGGTGGTCCAAGAAAGTCGGAAAGCCCAGCAATGGATGCTGATTGCAGGAGGGTTCCCATCCCACAAGAGACTGGCATCCGCACTTTTCAGCGCATCTTCCAACTGAGACGAAACATCACCAGCCCGCCCACTACAAATGCCAGCGGCAGCAAATTCCAGAGCATCGAAAACCACTTGAAGGCAGGATCCAAGGTGGCAAACCAGGGCTTGTCCGGCAGGATCCAGCAGGAAATAATCCGCCCTTTCGTGTAGGGCTGCAAGATCTCACGCGCCAGTTTGTCCGAGCCCTGGGTCAACCGATTGGTTTCAAAGTACCAGCGGTCTGAGTACCAGCGACGGCCACCATGCTCATAAGAGTAAACCAGTCGCGCATCGTGATAGGTGCGATGGCTGTTTTTCCCGCTGCCCTTGCGCGTGGTGATGCCGGTGGCCTCCACCCGTGCAGGCACCTGCACCAGCTGCGAACGAACGCTCTGTGCCCATAACTCCTCTGCTGTGCCGTAAGAAATAAACAGATCCACCCCAAGCCAGATCAGCAGGGCCCCCGCAACCCCGACGCCCTGCCGCATCCAGCGGCTAAGGGTGATCTCCCCCGTCGGGTCCCGGCGAAAGCGGCCCGGCCAATAAGCGCGAATGAGAGCGACCAGGCCGAGAAAAGCCAGCAGCCCTCCTCCGCCGATCAGAGAGTAAGGATACCACAGGCGAGCAGTACGGAAGGAGCTCTTGGAAGGATCCGCCGGATTGACATAACAAAAAGCAGGACCACGCCGGGCAGCATCCCCTTCAGCCTCGAAGTCCCGCAGATCTACCACCCAATCCGTCGCCGCATCATACTCAGAAGAGCGGTATGTCTTCCCAGCATAGGCATACTCATAGGTCATGCCTGGATTGACGCTGGCACCAAAGTGGCCTTGCGAAACAGACACCGTCCAAGTGAGGATCTTGCAGGGCACTTTGTCCCACTTCGCCAGCCGGGCATGCTCTTCAAGCTGGTGAAAATACCCGGCCCAGGCGATCAGCACCCCGACGGCCAAGGCAACCACCGCCAGGAGCGTTCTGATAAATCTCAATCGCCAGGGAGCCATGCGCTGAAAGGCCATGATGGCCTAACCATGCGTGTTTTCCATTTCCGCGCAAGCCCTGTCGCTGCCTCTGGCACCACCCAGCAAAAAGCGTGGGAGCGGAACCGTTCCACACCCACGCTTTGAGATTTCGGCAGCCAGGGCTTTACTCCACGGTCACGCTCTTCGCCAGGTTGCGCGGCTTGTCCACATCGCAGCCACGGGCGACGGCGGTGTAGTAGGAGAGCAACTGCAGCGGGATCACGGTGAGCAGGGGGCTAAGGTAGGAAGGGCAGTCCGGGACGTAGATCACGTCTTCGGTGAGGCGCTCCAGCTCGGTGCGGCCTTCGGTGGTGACGCAGACAACCGGGCCTTTGCGGGCCAGCACTTCTTCGATGTTGCTGACGTTCTTATCGAACACGGCATCATCTGGAGCGATGAAGATGGAGGGCATGTCTGGCTTCACCAAGGCGATGACACCATGCTTCAGCTCCGCGCTCGGGTGACCGCTGGCGTAGATGTAGCTGATCTCCTTCATCTTCAGCGCACCTTCGAGGGCGACGGGGTAGTTTGCCTGGCGGCCCATGAAAAGCATCCCTTCGGCATTCGCGTGTTTCTCGGCGATGGCCTTGATGCGATCCGTCTGCTTGAGGATGCTGGCGATCTTGTCTGGGATGGCTTCCATCTCATCAATCATCTCCATGCCATCGGCGGTGGAGAGGTGATGGATGCGGCCAAAAAGCATGCCGAGGAGGGTCATGATCATCACCTGGGAGGTGAAGGTCTTCGTCGCCGCCACGCCGATCTCCGGGCCCGCGTGGATGTAACAACCGCCATCGCTTTCACGGGCGATGGTGCTGCCCACGCTATTGACGATGCCCAGGCACTTGATGCCTTTGCGCCGCGCTTCACGCATGGCGGCCAGGGTATCAATGGTCTCGCCACTCTGGCTGAGGACGAACTGCAGGGTGTTCTTGTCCGCTGGGACGTTGCGGTAACGGAATTCGCTGGCGATTTCCACCTCCGTAGGCACACGGGCGAGGGTCTCGATGACGTATTCACCCACCATGGCGGCATGGAAGGCGGTGCCGCAACCGCTGAGGATGATGCGGTCAATGCCACGCAACTCCTGCGGGGTCATGTTTAGCCCGCCCAGAATGGCCATCCCGTCGTCGCGGGAAAGGCGGCCGCGCATGGCATTGCGCAGGGAGTTTGGCTGCTCGAAGATTTCCTTGAGCATGTAGTGCGGGAAGTCGCCTTTTTCGGCGTCATCGGCGGTGAATTCCACCCGGCTGACTTTCACCTGGGCGGTACCACCATCCATGGAGGTGACGTCATAACGCCCCTCCGTGAGGCTGACGATGTCGTGATCATTCAGATACACCACGTCGCGTGTGTGGGCGACGATGGCGGAAACGTCGCTGGCGAGGTAGTGCTCCCC
>DMMK01000086.1 GCA_003453085.1 Verrucomicrobiales bacterium | reverse complement strand
GCGTTATGGTTTCTCCCGTCTGCTGGCTGAGGGCCAGTTCCAGGTCATTGAGAAAGACGGTGAGGCTAATCTCCAGCGTTTGGCGGGCGGCATGGTATTCCACCTCCGTGCGCGACTGATGCACCGGATGCGCCTGCAAGCCCGCGCAGGAGAGCGCCAGCAGCAGGAGACACATCAGGAACGGGTGCATGAGACTCACTTCTTCGCGCGGGCGGCAGGTTGGGTGTCATCCTTCTTCTCGGTCTTGGCGTCCTCGTCCTTTTTCGGTTTCGTCACCTCGCGCATCGGGTTCGGGGCCTTGTCATCCTTGAAGAGCTGGAAGCGGCTTTTGACCGGGCGGCGGGGCCAAAAATTGTTCTCCACGTTGCAGTCCACCAACTCCTGGCGAGGATCAAAGGTCACAGCCTTCAGCTCCTTCGGCGTGAGATGCAGCTTGGCGGTTTTCTCGGTGTTAAAGCGCCAGATCTCGGCGGGCAGCGTCAGTTCCTCACTGCTGCCGTCCGTGTAGTCCAGCTTCAAAATCAACGGCGTGACTAAACCACCCAGGTTGCTGAATTCCAGCACGTAAAAGTTATGCTTGGTCTTCAACAACTCGGGGTCGATTTCCTCTTCTTTGAGGTCTTTCAGCAGCGTCTCGTATTTTTTCTTTTCACTGGGCAGGACGGTGGCTTCATCGAACTGATCGTAAAAATCCTTCAGCTCGGGGAAACGGTCCACGCGCTTTGGCAGCGTCGCGTTGCGCTGGCGGGTGAGGGTTTGCGGCAGATCGTCTTTTTCCTTTTTCTTCTTCGGGTTTTCCACGGCGGGGTCGCGGCTGTCCAGTTGCAGCCACTTCACTTCGTCAATGGAGACATCCACGTGATCCACGCTGTAAAACCAGCCGCGCCAAAACCAGTCCAGGTCCACCCCACTGGCGTCTTCCATGGTACGGAAGAAATCGGCGGGCGCAGGGCGTTTGAACATCCAGCGCCGGGCATAGATTTTAAAGGCGTGGTCAAAGGCCTCGCGCCCCAGGATGTGCTCGCGCAGCAGGTTCAGCGCCACGGTGGGCTGGCCATAGGCATTCGGGCCTAGATCGGCGATGGACTCGGAATTCGTCATCACGGGCACCCGATCATTCAGGCGCATGTAGTCGGTGAGCCCGCGTGCATCCCGACGGTGTTTCCAGTCGTTTTCCCACTCCTCTTCGGTGAGGTATTCTAGGAAGGAATTCAGCCCCTCATCCATCCAGGTCCACTGGCGTTCGTCAGAGTTCACGATCATGGGGAAGTAGTTGTGCCCCACCTCATGGATCACCACGCCGATGAGGGCGTACTTGGTGCGTTCAGGGTAGGTGCCATCCTTCTCTGGTCGTGGCCCGTTGAAGCAGATCATGGGGTATTCCATGCCACCTACAGGGCCATTCACCGACCACGCGACGGGGTAAGGATAACTAAAAGTGTAACGTGAATAGGTCTGGATGGTGTGGGCAATGGCGTGGGTAGAGTACTTGTCCCATAGCGGCATGCCTTCCTTCGGGTAGAGGGACATGGCCATCACAGGTGGGCGGAACATGCGATCCGTGATGCCGCCCTGGCGCTCGGGTGTGGGTGGAAAGGTGGTACCCTCCACAGCCATGGCATCCCAGATGAATTTGCGCGAACTGGCAAAGGCAAAGTCGCGCACGTTTTCCGCCTCAAAGATCCAGGTCTTTTGTCCCTTCGCCTTCGTTTTCTCTGCCGTCTTCGCCTCCTCCGGCGTGACGATGAAAACTGGCTTCTTCGTTTCGCCCTGGGCCGCGTGCAGGCGCTCGCGCTGGGTCGCCGTCAACACCTCCTCAGAGTTTTGCAGCAGGCCCGTGGCGGCGACCAGATGATCTTCCGGCACGGTGAGGTGGACCTTGTAGTTCCCGAACTCCAGGGTGAATTCGCCCGTGCCCAGGAACTGCTTGTTCACCCAGCCGGCATAGTCCGTGTAGGCCGCCACGCGGGGAAACCATTGCGCGAGGGTGTAGATGCAGTTGTCATCTTCCGGGAAGTGCTCATACCCCGTGCGGGCATTGATGCGCTTGCAGTCATTGATGGGATAGCTCCAGGCCATTTTAAAGACCTGGGTGCTCCCGGCTTTTAGCGGCTCAGGCAGGTCCACCCGCAGCATGGTCTTTACCACGGTGTGGGGGAGGGCCTGGCCTTCTGCATCGGTGACGCGGGTGATCTTCAGCGCCCCGTCGTAGGTCTCATAAGCCAGCAGGCGATCCAGCGCGGAGTAGGTGACCTTAGCGGGATCAATGCCACGCTTGCTGTTAGGTGTCAGGCGTGAG
Source organism: Verrucomicrobiales bacterium (assembly GCA_003453085.1). Taxonomy (GTDB): domain Bacteria; phylum Verrucomicrobiota; class Verrucomicrobiia; order Verrucomicrobiales; family Verrucomicrobiaceae; genus Prosthecobacter. Next base: position 894 of record DMMK01000086.1, on the reverse strand, counting down.
TCCGCATTGTGCGAGAGGTAGTTTTGATCAAGCTGGATCCAGAGGTAGTCCAGCGTGTCCGGGGAGAGATTGTGATAAGTCACCGTGGCCTCAGCGCTGAGGGTACGCTGGGCATCATCCAGTGTCGCATGGATCTCATAGTCCGCGCGGTTCTGCCAGTAGGCGGCACCCGGTGCGCCCGAGGCGATGCGCTGTGGGGTGGGGGTGGGCAGCAGTTGCTCCAGTTGCTGGAATTTACCCACCGGGGCCCCAGGTCCGGCAGCAGTGGCGGTGAGGGCGGCGAAAAGGCAGGGCAGCAGGAGCTTCATCGTGCGCCATTGTTCCGCTACGGTCGAAATTGGCAATCATGGAATCACAGGAAAAGCCGCATCGGCAGTTTCTGGAAACAGACTATGCCAACTCGTGGAAATAGCTGGTGTGACAGCTCGTTTACGGTAATTATATTCAATCGTGACATATCAAGTGCGTTCCAGATCGTGGTGGGGCCTCGCTGCAGCGGCGGCGGTCGTGATCATTCTGCCCTTTATCATGGGCTACCTGCTTTTGGAGCAGTCTCGCCAGGCGGAGGAGAGTTATGATCGAGTCCAGCACACGCATCAGGTCCGGGAAAAGCTGGAAGAGATCCGCGACCTCGCCCGCGATGCGGAAAGCCTCCAGCGCGCCTTTCTGCTGACGAAAAATGAGGACTTTGAGTCGGATTTTCGCACTCTTATCCAGTCCACTCCGATTCCCGTTCAAGAGTTTAAGGATCTGATCCAGGACAATGCCGAGCAGAGCGCCCGGTTTGAAAAGTGCCTCATCACCTTGAGGGAGCGGCTGGATATCCTGGATGCGAATGCCCGCGATGCTGACACCCTGGATAAGCCCACACTGCTGAAGCGGCTCATGCTAGGC
>DMMK01000249.1 GCA_003453085.1 Verrucomicrobiales bacterium | reverse complement strand
AGGCGATGTGCTCCGAGATCCAGGCGATGACAGCCAGCACTCGTTCAATCGGGGTTTCGCAGTGGCCGAACTGCTGGGCCGCCAAGTTACCGAGCCGGTCGGACTGGCAATAACGGCTGGCGTACAGGCAGGCCAGGACCTCCAGTGAAAACTCGTGCACTTCGGTATCAACGAGGTCTTTTCGGGACAGGATTTCAGGGCTGTTCTCCACCAGGGCTTCATAGCGCACCTGATAAATTCCGGGAACCTGAGCGGTGATCTGGTCAAAGCGGTTGCCCGTCACCTCATCTGCATGCTCCACATGGGGCATCGTCGGGGTGAGGTGGAACTTTTCTTCGAGCACCTTTTGACGCGCGTTTTTTTGGGCGCGGATGTTCAGCAGGAAGGTCAGAGGAGAGGTGACCGTGTAGTCCAGTTCACAGGTGATCTTGAAAGTCATGGGAGGAGGGATGCAAAAAGGGTGCTGCAAGACCTGTGCCGTCTGGCTTCTCATAAACATCCCCTGAATTTGCAGGATGCATTCGTCCAGCTCTTGCAGTTTGCAAAAGAAAGAGGTGCAGGGCTTGGGCCAATGCCTGTATGCTCCCCCTGCCAAAGCTTTATCCGGCAGGCATGGTTCTTGCAAAACTAGTCAATTGGATGCGCTTTTGATCTCCCAAGAAAGATTGCCATCGTCTGGTCCCCGTCCCTTCGATTCACCTCTCCCGCGTTGTGTCTTCAAACACCCTCCTGCAAGCCCCCGAACTTTCGCAGCATCTGTCGCTGGAACTCAGGCAGAAGCTCGCGGTTCTGCAAACACCCACCCATGAGCTGGACCTTCTGGTCCGCCAGGAGATGCAGCAGAACCCCGTCCTGGAACTGGAAGGCGGCATTGATGCCAGCCTGGAGTCCACTGCCGAGGACCCCGTGGAGGATGCCTGGGATGAGGAGCTGAGCAAGCTGGCCCGCCGGGATGAAGAGTGGAACCCTGCACCGACGCGTGGCGTGGTGACCCCGGAGGACGAAGAGCGCCGCCAGTTTGTCATGGAGTCCCTCACCAAACCGGTGACCCTGGCTGAACATGTCGAGGGCCAGCTTCTGGGCATGCGTTTTGATGAAGAGGAAAAGGGCGACATCCTGCGCCTGCTCGGGCATTTGAATGACAATGGCTGGCTGAAAAAGCCACTGGCCGAGATCGCGCAGGAAGAGAACCGGCCGCTGGAGGAACTTGAATTTGCCCAGGACATGCTGCTGACGCTGGATCCTCCCGGCCTAGGCGCTTCCGATTTGCGCCAGTGCCTCATGGTGCAATTGGAGCGAGAAAAACGCACCAAGACCCTCGAGTATCACATTCTGGACGAGTGCTTTCTGCTGCTTTCCCGACGCAAGTTCGAAGAGATCGCCGCGCATTTCGATGTGGAGCTAGACGATGTGCAGGATGCGGCCATGCGCATCACGGCCCTGAACCCGAGACCGGCGAGAGACTTCGATGAAACCCCGGCCATCGGCTTTCATGTGCAGCCGGAAATGACCATCGAAAAGCAGGCGGGGAAATGGACGGTGACGATCCACAAAGAAGTGACACCGTCCCTCCGCATCAGCCAGTTTTACAAAAGCATGATGGCGGAATCCGCCGGCAAAAAGGACGTCCGTGACTTCATCCGCGACCACATCAAGCGCGGCCGCTTTTTCATCGAAATGCTGCAGCAGCGGCAGCAGACCATTCAGAAGGTGGCGGAGCACATCGTGGCCCGGCAGGAGGACTTCTTTGAGATCGGTCCCTCCTCATTGAAGCCCATGACCATGGCAGATATTGCCAACGAGATCGGCGTGCATGAAAGTACCGTCAGCCGAACAGTGGCGGGCAAGTTTGCCAACACTCCTCACGGGGTTTTTGAACTGCGCTCCTTTTTCACCTCCGGCATGGCCACCTTCTCAGGTGAGGCCGTGAGTGGCCGCACGGTGGAGGCGGCGCTGAAGGAGATCATCCAGGCCGAGGACCGTGGCCATCCTCTGCATGACAAGGAGATCGTCGAACGCCTGGCCGAGCGTGGCATCCGCATGTCCCGCCGCACGGTGGTGAAGTATCGTGACCGGTTGGGCATCCTTCCCAGTGCCCTCCGGCGCGGGCTTTGAATTCAGTGTTGCTGAGGCCGCTGGTAAAGGCCGCTGTCCCGCAGACGACGCACCCGTTCATGGGCGCGATGAACTTTTTGGGCCAGCGTCTCAATGCCGGATCGGACGGCTTCAGGCAGCAGGTCGGCGGGGTCCAGCACTTCATGAAAGGCTTCTTCAGCCGCCTCTTCGCCGCGCTCGACTTCATCAAGGATGGCCTGGTCGTTCGGCTCTCCGGAGAGAGCGGTGCGCAGACTCATCCAGGTACGATGAAATACCGCTGTGGCTGAGCCCGAAGGGACGGTGATGTTTTCGCCTGCAAGGTTCATGAGCTGCGTCAGTTCACTGGCCATGCTGCGGCGTTCACGTGCATATTTGTGAAATTCATCGCGCAGGGCGCGGTCATGCACCTGGGCGGCGGCATGCTGGAAGCCGTGTTCACCGTCATGAGTGACCTTGATTAGGTTCTGGAAAATGGCGGTCAGCCCTGCGGAAGGGATGGAGGCTGCCTGCTGGCTGGCCGCTTTCTGGGCAGCCGGGAAGAGCGGGGATGACCGGGTGCCTGAGAGGGGCTCGGGGGGCCGGTTTGGGTAATGGGCATTCATGAGAATCGGGGGGATTGGGATGGCTTTTTACAGCCGGCCAAATTCTCTCCTGCACATCCTGGTCCCTCATTTCCTGCCATGCACTGTCACATGCAAAGCGCCACGCAGAGTGCAACCTGGGCATGGAAATGCAGGTCTGGGCGGACTAACAAAAAGTACGGTTCAGAAAGCGGCCCGTCGCTGATGGCAGAATGGAAGGACGGGGATGTGGGATGGTGGCACCGCTTATGCAAAAGTCGACACGGCTTGCGGCGTGCAAAAGATTTGAAGCAGCCACCCACCCAATCGCCACCACCATGAAAACGACATTAACCCTTCTCGCCCTGGCCCTCGGCCTTGCAGCCTGCGACCGTCAGGAACGCGCCGTCATCCGCCAGGAAAGCAAAGAAGCCGCCCAAGAAACCAAGGCGGCTGCCGCCGAACTCCGTGACAAGGCCGCCGACGCCACCAACTACCAGGCCAACAAGCTGCGTGTCAAAGGCACCTGGAACGAAGCCAAGGGCAAGCTCAAGCAGAAGTATGCCGAGCTGACCGACGACGACCTCCTCTATGTCGAAGGCAAGGAGGACGAACTTTATGGCCGCGTGCAGCAGCGCTTGGGCAAGAACCGGGCTGAGGTAGAAAAGATTTTTGAGGAACTCTGATTTTTCCTCAAGCCTAACAAAAAACACATCATGAAACTCGAATCACTTCAAACACTTTACATCCACGAACTGCAGGACCTGCACAGCGCTGAGATGCAGATCAAAACCGCTCTGCCCAAGGTCATCAAGGCGGCGTCTTCCAAAGAACTCAAGGAGGCCCTCAAGGCTCACCTGGAAGTCACCAAAAAACACGTGGAGCGTCTCAATGACATCCTTGCCAACCACGACGAAAAACGCGAAAGCGAAAAGTGCAAAGGCATGGAAGGCCTGCTCGAAGAATGCGAAGGCATGCTCGAGGAGGAAGGTGACGACATCCTGCGGGACCTGGGCATCATCTCAGGCTGCCAGCGGGTGGAGCACTATGAAATGGCGGGCTATGGAAATGCCCGCACCTTTGCCGAGCAACTGGGCCATGCCGATGACATCGCCCTGCTCACCGAAACCCTTGAGGAAGAAGGCGCCGCTGATGAGGAACTCACCAGCGTGGCCACCATCCTCCTGAGCCAGTGCGACAACGAAGCCTCCGATGAGGAGGAGGAAGATGATGTCCCAGCCCGTAAAAAGGCGGCCTCTTCATCACGCTAAGTTCGGGCCCTCCGGCCTTCGCTTCTGACTCAGTCATTGGGCCAGCCTGCGTAACCCTTTCAAGGGTGGCAGGCTGGCCCTCTGCTTTGATACCTGACGTCCTCAGGTCATGATGAAGAGGGGCGATGGAAGATGGCACGGTGGCCATTGAGCCTCATGTTTGAATGATGAGGCTAAATCGCGAATGAGCTCAGTGGACGGCTTTGGCGTCCAGTCCCATCTTCTTCCGTTTTCGGTAGAGGGTGGCCTGATCAATGCCGAGGATGACGGCGGCTTCGGCCAGGCTGGAGGCGGTTTCCAGGGTGTGCTTGATGCAGGCTTCTTCGATCTGCTGGAGGGTCATGCCCTCCCAGGCACCGAAGTTCATGCCGCCCCCATTGGAGCCGAGGGAAGCTGGCGATGAGGAAACGGAGGACCCGCCATGCACTTCGGTGGGGAAGTCATCGGCCTCCAGTTGGTCGGTATTGGCCAAGATGACGGCACGCTCAATGGCGTTGCGCAGTTCACGCAGGTTGCCGGGCCAGCTGTAGCTGGCGATGCGGCGTTTGGCTGCTTCTGAGATGCCGTGGAGCTTGCGCCCCACTTGGGAGGCGAAGTGCTCGGTGTAATATTCAGCGATGCGCAGGAGGTCGCTCTGGCGATGCCTGAGGGGCGGCATCTCGACGGAGATGACGTTCAGGCGGAAGAAAAGGTCTTCGCGGAAGGTGCGGTTGCGCACGCTTTCCTTCAGGTCGCGGTTGGTGGCGGCGATGATGCGGACATCGGCCTTGCGGGTCACGGTTTCACCCACACGCTCATACTCACGTTCCTGGAGCAGGCGCAGAAGCTGGGGCTGGATCTCCAGTGGCAGTTCGCCGATTTCGTCGAGGAAGAGGGTGCCGCCCTCGGCCTGCTTGATTTTGCCCCAGGTGTCGCGGATGGCACCGGTGAAGGCGCCTTTGACATGGCCGAAGAGGTCGCTCTGCAGCAGTTCTTTGGACAGGGCAGGGCAGCTGACGGTGACGAAGGGTTTGTCCTTGAGATGGCTCTGCTGATGAATGGCCTTGGCGACCACGCTTTTGCCCGTGCCACTTTCCCCGAGAATGAGGATGGCGGCGGGTGCGCGGGCGGCACGCATCAGCACATCCATGACGGATTTCATGACGGGTGTTTCAAAGTCAAAGCGGGGTTCAGGCCCGCTTTGCTGGCGCACTTCCTTGACTTCTTTTTCAAGGGTTTCGATGCGCTGGCTCATCTGGCGAAAGCGGGCCAGGCGGGCGAGCACGGCGCGAAACTCCTCCCGCGTGAAAGGTTTTTCCAGGAAGTCTAGGGCCCCGCGGCGCACGGCCTCCACGGCCATCTTGACGGTGCCCTGGGCCGTGAACATGACGACGGGGATCTGGGGGTGGTGCTTGACCAGGAGGTCCAGCAGATCCAGGCCGTTTTCAGGTCCCAGGTTGAGGTCCAGCAAAATGGCGTCGTACTTTTCCTCCTTCAGCCGGGCCAGGGCACCGGCGGTGTTCACGACGGGCTCTGCGTAGTGGCCCTCGTCATCAATGAGCATGCACGTGGCATCACGGATGCTCTTTTCATCGTCAATCACTAGGAAGTCCATGTCGGTAAGGGGTCAGGGGCGGAGCTCGTGGTTCGGGCGTTTGGTGGGGCGGCTTTTGGGGAGCCGCACGGTGAAGGTGGCGCCTTCGCCGAGGGTGGAGTCGAGCAGGAGATGGCCGTGCATGGCTTCGACCAGCTTTTTGACAATGCTGAGGCCCAGGCCGGTGCTCGGCTCCCCGGCGGTGGGCCGGGCGGTGAGGCGGGCATAGCGGCGGAACATGTGCTGTTTGTCCTCGTCGGTAAAACCAGGTCCTTCATCGCGGATGCAGCACTCCACACAGTCGCCCTTCATGGGAGAGACGGAGACGAAAATCTTTTTGCCGGAGGGCGAGAACTTGATGGCATTGGAAAGCAGGTTGTCCAGGACCTGCTTGAGGGCGGTGGGATCGGCCTCGATGGTGCTGCTGGGCGTGTTGAGCTGGCAGACGAATTCGATCTCCTTGCGCTCGGCGGCGAGCTGGTACTGCCGCACGGCCTGATTGGCGGCCTGGGCGAGGTTGACCGGCTCGGCATTGAACTGGATCATCCGTTCCGTGAGGCTGTTGGCTAGGAACTCCTTCACGAAAGCCAGCATCTGGGTGGTGTTGAGGAGGATGTTGCCCACGAGGTGCTCGCACTTGTCATCGGTGGGGTGGCGCTCCAGCCGATCATGCAGGAGCTGGGCGCTCATCTGCATGCCACCGAGGTGGTTCTTCAGGTCATGGGTGAGGATGCCCAGCAGTTCGTCCTTGTCCTCGGCCAGGGCCTTGAGGGAATCATGGGCCTTCTTCAGGGCCAGATGGGTGCGCACGCGGGTCAGCAGCTCCGCCCGGCTGAAGGGTTTGGTCACATAATCCACGCCGCCGCTTTCCAGGGCCTGGACGATGAGGTTTTTGTCATCAGCCGCTGAGAGGAAGATGATGGGGATGTCGGAGAGTGTGGGATTCTCCTTGATGATTTTGCAGGTCTCCACGCCGTCCTGTTCGGGCATCAGCACGTCCAGAAGGATGAGATCGGGCACGGTTTTTTTCAGCAGCTCCAGCGCTTGGTAGCCGCTTTCCGCTTCGATGACTTCATACCCCATCGCCACTGTAAGGAGATCGCTCACCAGCTTGACGTTTTGGGGCTGGTCATCCACGACCATGATGGTGGATCTGGGCGCTGAGGGATCGTTTTTGGTAGCAGAAGACATGAGGAAGTGGGAGAGGTATGCTTTCACTGGGAACAATCAACCGTGATCGCGTATGGCGATTGCCATGCACGCCGTATGCCAGTGCTGGCGATGTGGCGGAAGCCTGAATCTACGTGAGACCTTGGGAACTAGGTCCAAGTATTTTGGCGTTTTGCAATGGGCTGAATTCGCAAAATGCAAGGTTGAGTGTGCCAGATGATCTCAGCCCACTCTGTTTGTCAGGTGGTTTTACTGTCGGTCTTTGAGCCCTTTCTCGCCAGCCTTGGTGGCACAATGGGCACAGCAAAAGATCTGTTCGTCCGATTCGACTCCGTGGCCAATGATCCGGCAGTCGCAGTGACCGCAGACGGGGGCGAGCGCCTGGATGGCGCACTCGAAGCTGTCAAAAGTGTGCGTCTTGCCACGGAGGGTGACGGTGAAGGCTTTGTCGTAAACGTTGCCGCAGGTTTCGCAGGGGGAAGTGGTGTTCATGGCGGTGATTTGGGTTCATGAGACTTCGCTTTCGCCGTTGCCTTTGGCCCCGCGTTTTTTCCATCGTTCAGGTGTCAACACAGCACGCGCGGACAGTTGCCGATACGATTAATCTGGATGACTCCATTTTATCGGGACGACGCCATCCGGCAGCGGCTGATCGAGTTTCTCGGCGGCGAGACACTGGACCAGGTGACGGCCACGTATTTGACGCACTCGGACGGCTGCCAGTTCCGGCGTTCGCAGTTGCGTGCCCCGGCGGAGCTGGACTGGTTTTTGGAGCGGGACCTGGACATTGCGCGTTCCCTTTCGGATTCCAAGTCACTGCTCTTCCACCTGGACATCGAGTACGTAAACTTTGATTCACCGGCGGAGGCGCATGTGGACCCGGAGCGGGCCTTTGAGATTCGGGAACCGGTGGTGCGCGTGATCGAGTGCCTGCTGCTGCACTGGGGCATCCGGCCGCTGCACATCATTACCGGGCAGGGGCATCATTTTGTCTGGCGGATAGAACGCCACAGCGAACTGGCGCAGCGCTTCAGCCTGCTAGATCCTGCACCAGAGTGGCGGGATGCCTGCGTGGCTTCCGTGCCGGAGCCGTTTGCGGGGCAGATCGGGGCTCTCGCGCAGAGCGCCTTTGCCGGGCAATCGTTGGTGATGGAGTACATGGCGCAGAGGATCAAGCAGGATGCGGCACCTTTGATGGATATCCCGGTGGAGATCACGGCCGTGCATGTGGGCCCTGGCCATTCAGGCCGGCGTGAGATCGTCTCGGTGGATATCTCCGAGTATGGGGACCCGCTGTATTCGCGGATGATCCGCCAGCCCTTCACCTATTACCTCAAACCCTGGATGCAGGGCCTGACGGATGATCCGCGAGTGCGGGATCAGATCCCGCTGGTGCGGGTGGTGCCGCTGCATGAGATGGATGTGAAACTGGCTCTGCAGGTGCGCCAGGTGGAGTCTGAGGTGAGGGACCTGGCCCGACGAGCCTGTGTGCGGATTCCGGAGCAGTCCCACGGCACTTCCCGCCTGCTGGATGAGTATCTGGCCTCCCCTCTGCGCCGTTTTCATGAGTTCTTTTACTCCGACCATCATGATGCCAAGGACCGCTGGCATGAAACGTATGACCAAACCCCTGGCCACATGCTGCCGACGTGCATGCGGAGCCTGCTGGAGGATCCCAATGATCGTCTGCTAAAGCCTGCGGGCATGCAGCTCATCACCCGCAGCCTGCTGGCGCGGGGGTGGCATCCACGGCATATTGCGGGTCTCATCCGGTCGAAGTTTGAGAACCCCGCCTTCGGCTGGGGCGTGGACTGGCGCGATTACAGCGCCGCCATCCGGGCAGATTTTTACACGCGCGTCTTCGCTGGCTTGCGCGCCACCGGCCTGGACGAGCTCATTGATTTCAACTGCGTATCCACCCGGGAGAAAGGCTTTTGCCATTCGCCCTGCGATGCCGGGGCCTGCCTGGCACCGCTGCGTCAAACCCTGCTCACCCACCCCATGTTATGAACCAATGGCCCATCGGACTTTCCACCGGCTGCTTTTATCAGCGCAGCATTTTTGAAGTGCTCGACGGCATTGCCGAGAGCGGCTTCCGGCAGATTGAAATCTGCTCCTTCCCCAAACATCTGGACTACCACCAGCATGAGATGGTGAGGGAGGCCGGAGAGCGGATGCGGGCGCTGGATCTACATCCGTTCTCCTTTCATGCCCCGTTTGCGGACCACATTGACATCACCTCTCTGCATGAGCCCACCCGACGTGGTGCGGTGAATGAGCTGCTGGTGGCCTGCACGGCTGCTGCGGCCATGGGGGCGCGCAACATTGTGCTGCATCCTGGGCCGGAAAGGGAGGGGCGGCCGCCGCAGGAGGAGTTCCTCCAGCACATGAATCACGCGGCAGACTCCCTGAATGTGGTGGCCCGTAAATGCCAGGACCTGGGGGTCAACCTGCTGTTGGAAAACATGCTGCCGCATCTGCTCTTCGGCCATACAAGCGACATGCTCTACCTCCTGGGCCAGATCCGGGAGTGCAATGTGGGCACCTGCCTGGACACGGGCCATGCGAACCTGGCCGGAGAGCTGGGAACCGTGGTCCACAAGCTGTCCGGCCACCTGAAAATGCTGCATGCGAACGACAACCGGGGCAACTATGACGCGCATCTCAATCCTGGTGAAGGAGTGATTGACTGGCGCTGGCTGCTGGGAGAGCTGAAGACGCATCAGTTCAAAGGCTCCCTGATCCTAGAGCTGGCGGGGAACGCCAACGAATCCGTGGCCGAGACGCTGGCCCGCGCACGGCGTGCCTTTGATTATTTGGTGGAGGTGGGCCAAAACAACTGACCGGGTCCCAGGACAGTTTCCCAGGATCCGGCCAGAAAAGACTAACGAGAAGTGTGATTACATCACCTTGTGCTGGGTGCCACCGGCGACGTGGCAGAGCTTGCGCATGCCCAGTTCCAGGCGGGTTTTTACCGTGCCCAGCGGCAGGCTGATGGCGGAGGCGATCTGGCGCTGGCTCATGCCATGAAGGTGGGCGAGGACCACCACTTCCTTCTGGGCCACTGGCAGGGTCTGCAGCAGGCTGTTGAGGTAGTTGCGAATGTCGTGGTTCTCAATGTCGTGCTGGGCGCTTTCGATCTCGTAAGCGTTCGAAGGCCGGGAGGCTTTTTCCAGCCGCTCAGTGGCGAGCTGGTAGGAGTGGCGCTGGCGGAGGCGGTCAATGGCGCGGCGGCGTGCCAGCGTGATGAGCCAGCCGGCGGCCTTGCCCTTGGCGACAGAGTAGTTGGCGGCGTGGGTCCAGATCTGGATGAACACTTCCTGAAGAACATCGTCAGCTTCGGTTTCATCATGGATAACGGAGATGATGATGGACTTCAGTATGGAGTGGTAACGCTCATGGATCACCCACAGGGCGTTTGGCTCTTTGTTGGCCAGGCAGGCCATGAGGGCTTCGTCATCCAGGTTCGTGAAGGAGGAGGTGGGGGCGATTTTCATAAGGGGCGTGGGCAAAAGGGGTTTCGGTGTTTGCTCAAATGGCTGAGCACAGAGCTGCTTCCCTGTATTGCAAACCTCATACCCGCTGTGCCGCGGATGAAAATTCGTTGGTTTTCAACGAGTTACATCTTTTCGCATTTTGCCAACCGAGGGTGCCAGTGACGAAATGCACGGGAAAAACCGTGCATCTTGTGAAATGCGTATCGTTTGCACCTCTCTTCCTGGCCGTCTCTAAAATGGCCAGACGCACCGAGGGCCAGACCTGCGAATACAGTGAACTAGCCCCCACGATTATGAACTATATCAATCTGGCGACACTGGACAGCATGTACGAGGCGGAAAATCTGGCGGAAGCGCTGAGCCGCAATGGCATCACGGCACGCACCCACGACGAACAGGACGTCCAGCGCTTCATCTTCTTCACCAAACCGAAGGCCTTTTCCATCGTTCAGGTCCATGATGCGGACTATGCACGCGCCGTGAACCTGATTCAGGACATGCAGGGCGCGCATGAGCCGATGTGCCGCCACATCTTCAGTTGCCCGGAGTGCGGGTCCCTGGCGGTGGAATATCCGCAGTTTACCCGCAAGTACTTCATCACGCCGCTGCTGCTGGAGTGGGCGAGCAACTTCGGCCTTTCGAGAAGAAGTTCTATTGCCGCAAATGTCACGCGCTATGGCCTTACCAGGCAGGAGCCAAGCTGCCCGAGATCGGTCATGCAACGGGAGTGCAGGTGGCCCCGCCCAATTGAGCGGGACCCCTTTGGGGGCTGAATCCGAAAGCGAGGGCTTGCCCAATCGAGCATGCTCAGACCCCTTTACAGATCGTTGGAAGGGATCTCTTCCAGAGTCTCCAAGTCCGCGAGTTTCACAGCGCTGCTGGGAAAGGTCACAGTGACGTAGCCGCCTGCACCACGGGTGCGGTTGCCGATGGTCATTGTGGCCTTGATCCGGTCGGCAATGCGTTTGGCCGAGGCAAGGCCCACGCCCAGGCTGGCCTGGGTGCTGCCGTCCTTGTGATGCATGTAGGGTTGGAACTGGCGGCGCAGGTATTCGTCTGAAAAGCCTGGGCCGTTGTCCTTCACGCGCAGCACGATATGGCCGTTTTTCTCGGCAATGCGGACCTCAATGCGGCCCGCCTGCGGGGTGAAGTTGACCGCGTTGGAAAGCACGGCATCCACGATCTGGTTGATGGCAAAGGAGAGGCCAGCCACAGGCAGCGGCTTGACTGGGGCGGTGAGGATCAGCTCCACCAGCTTGCGCTTCGCCGTGACGTACCATTTGCCCACCATGGATTTTAAATCATCGGTGGTTAGGCCGAGCGGGGCGGAACCCTCCTGGAAAGCGCCTGCGGCGGAGGATTCCTGGTGCAGAAAGCCTTCGACGGAGCTCAGCATTCGGTGAGTTTCCCGCATGGCTTCTTTGCTGAGGGCCAGCATGCTGCCAGGTCGGTCAGCCTCCTCCATGTCGCGGTAAACCGTGGAAAGAAAGAGGGAGATGCGCTGAAGCGGCTTGTGCCACTCGTGGGCGATGAGGTCCAGGGTGCGGCGTCGTTCCTGCACCTGCATGAGGTTGCGCACTTGGCTGCGGTGCAGCTCCACATGCGTGCGCACGCGGGCAAGGAGCTCGGACTTGTTGAAAGGCTTGGAGATGTAGTCAATGCCGCCCTTGGCAAAGCCGGTCATGACGGACTGATGCCCGGTGTCACCAGAAAGGAAAATGATAGGGATGTTTTGGGTGGCAGGGTTGCTTTTGATCTGTTCGCAGACTTCAAAGCCGTCCATCTCAGGCATGACGACATCCAGCAGGATGAGATCCGGCCAGTGGTTGCTGATGCAGCGCAGGGCCTCCTCCCCGCTCTCTGCGGTGACAACCTGAAAGCCGTCGCTGGACAGCACCTTTTTCACCATCTGCACGTTGCGCGCCTGATCATCCACCACCAAGACCAAAGGCGGAGCGCTGAGGGAGGAGGCCGAATGCTCCTTGCCTGTCTGCCTGTTGAGGTTGGGATTTGGGGGCGGGGAATTGGCGGTTTTTTTGACCGCGCTGCTGGTGGGAGTGTGAGATGCCGGGGACATGATCAGGGTAAGGCTGGAGGGCAAATTCCATGGAGGACGGCCAGTCTCCTGACCGCCCTTCTCACACTTCGCAGGGAAGTGCATTCCTGCATGCATCCCCTGGGGGGAAAATCGCCAGGGAGGCAAAAAAATTACGCGGCAGGGGCTCGGCCAGATTCCTGCACCCAGCGCTCGGCCTCCTGGATTCGGGGGCCATAGACGGGGTGGCGTTCCAGTTCTGGCCAGGGAAGTTCCAGCCTTTCACACCAGGTGAGGCTGCCGTAGCTACCGGGCAGATTGAAGCGCTGGGCGGTTCCCAGCAGGTCCATGCACATGAGGACGGCCAGTCGGCAGGGCGTCTCAAACAAAGCCTTTTGCAGGGCGGAAAGAAGCTCGCTGTTCAGGTCCTCGGGTGCGGGAGCATCCCACTTGGCAAAGGCGAGGAGGTTGGCCAGATCAGCCGGCTGGGCAGCATCGCCTGTGCCGAGGCCTTCGTGAAGGCGAGAGTAAACAGCGGCGATGGGGGCATGGTCATGATTGCCATAGGCCACAAGGCTGAGTTCACGGAACGAGTCCTGGTGCAGCAGATGGCCGTCTTCATCCTTTTCCAAAAGCGGAAAGGTGAGGTTGGGCATTTGCAGGTCATCCAGCGCTTGGCGCATGTAGGGGGCCATCATGCCCATCAGCTCCGCCACCAGTGCCATGGGGCCGGCGGCCTCCTGCATGACGGAGATGATCTCGCGCCCTTGGAGGTCATTCATCTGGGCCGTGTTTTCCTGCTCGTCCGGGCCTGGGACAAAGCGGGGCAGCAGGCCATTGGTGCGGGCCTTCACCTCCTCTTCGGTGAGGGTGGCAAATTCCGCATGCTGGGCCCCGCCCTGCCAGGGGAACATGTAGCCGCGAAAGTAGCCGCGCAGATGGTCCAGGCGGCACAGGTGGAAGAACTGGGACTCCGAACTGAGCCGCCCGCGCAGCCAAGCGAAATTTTCAGAGCGGTGGTTCTCCCAGCGGTAGGGCGGCAGGCCCCAATTCTGGCCCCAGCGTTCAGAATCTTTGTTGGTATCAAAGTAGGAGACAGGCCGCGTGCCCATGCTCCAGTCGCGGTCAAAAAGCGCGGGATGCAGCCAGACATCGGCGCTGCTTTTGGAGACGCCGAAGGACATCTCGCCCATGAGCTGCACGCCGCGCTCATCGGCATGCTGACGCACCTCGCGCCACTGCCGCCAGGCCACCCACTGGATGAAGGTGAAGCTGCGACGCCAGGCCTCCAGGCGTTCCCGTTCGGGGTGGGCCGCCAGCCATTGCTCGGCACTGGCCGGGGTGTGGTGCTCGGGTCGCCACTGCTCCCAGTGGGCATTGCCGCCGTATTCCTGGACGAGGGTGCGGAACAGGGTGTAGCCAGGCAGCCAATCAGCGGCTTGGGACTGAAAGTCGGCGTAGTTTTGTTGCAACGCTGGAGGGACCTCCGTCATCGTTTCGAAGTTCCGTGCGGCCTCCTGAAGGACTTGCAGCTTCAAAGGATGCACAGAGAGATGTTTGACGGGGCCTTCGCGCAGCTGGGCCAGCCAGGAGGACGGGGCCAGCGTGTCCAGTATTTCCTGCGTCAGCCCGGGGACATCATCGGGTTCCAGGGTGAGCAGGGCGGGAGAGAGGGCGCGGGAGCTGATGGGGTTGTAGGGACTGTGGTCGCCTACGGTTTCATGGATGGGCAGCAACTGCAAAATGGCGAACTGATGGGAGGCACAGAAATCGATGGTTTCGAGCACAGCACGGGTGTCGCCAATGCCCATGTCATGGGTGCGCCGCATGGCAAAGACTGGGACGAGGAGGCCGGCGAGCCGTTTGGAGGAAAGGGGGGCGGGCATAACAAAAAGAACGTCAAAAGTGAAAATGAAGCTGGCGGTGACGGCAGGACGGAGAGTCCACCATCACCGCCAGCGTGACGAAGGCCCGGAGGCCTCCGCAAAACAGAAACGAAGGGTTATTTCTTCAGGGCGGCCTGGACAGCATCAAGATGGTTGCGGAGTTCTGGCAAGGCCTTGCCGGCCCAGGCCTTCACTTCGGCGTCCTTGGACTCTTCGGCGGCATCGTCAAAGAGGTCGATCGCCTCCTTGTGACCGGCTTCCATCTGGTTCAGGAAAGCCTTGTCAAAGGCGTCGCCCGTGTTGGTGTTTTCGAGTTCCTTCAGGGTTTCGGTGTCGGCCGGATCGGTGACGGTGGAGATCTCAACGCCCTTGGCTTTGGCCAGGCCGGTGAGTTCGGTGTTCATGGTGGTGTGAGCCAGAACCATTTTTTCGGCCAGGGCCTTCACATCTGCACGAGCACCTTTTTTGACACCGAGTGCGGCGATCTGCACCTCGCCCATGCCATGCTGTGAAGCTGCCTTCACAAACTTTTCATCGGCGGAGTTGAGCGTGCTCTTGGGGTCGGCAGCCTGCACGGTGAAGGCAAGCATGGAGAGACCTGCAAAGAGGGCGGTAACGAGGGATGATTTCATAGAACTTTTTTGTTTTGGGTTGTTTCGCAGCGCTTGTTGCCCGTGTCGCATGCCGAGCCGAGCTGCTGTGAAGAATTCGCCAACGCGAAGAGTTGTGGATGTGTGCAAATCCCATGCGGGCAATATGCAGCATAACAAAATGTGCAGGGGCGTTCAGAGGTTCCCCGGCGAATCATGGGCAGATACTCTTTTGCTATGAAAACCACAGCCACACATAAAGACGATGACAAACTCGATCAGTTAGGTGGAACCGACCAGATCGAGCAACTAGCCGCCGACATCGCCGTGGAAGACGACCGCGAGAGGGTGACGGACAAGGACCGTGAACAGGCGCTGAAACAGATGCATAAGATGGCACCTCCGGTCCGACCTGAGACTCCTCCTGAAAAGCCGGTCACCCGGGAGCACCATAACTTGTGAAGGAGGCTGACCCGGTGAAGCCGCCTACGCTCCGCGTGATGACCTACAATGTGCATGGCTGCGTGGGCACAGACGGTTCTTTGGATGAAAGCCGGATCGCCGCCATCATTGCGGAGGCTGCGCCGGATGTGGTGGCGCTGCAGGAGCTGGATGTGGAGCGCCGCCGCAGCCGAGGACTGCACCAGGCTAGGCACCTTGCGGACACGCTCAAAATGGACTTCCATTTTCACCCGGCGGTTACCCAACTCTCGGAGCAATACGGGGATGCGATTCTCAGCCGTTTGCCAATGACCCTTTTGCATCAGGGAATGCTGCCCACTTCATCCTCCCGGCTGGCCTTTGAACCCAGGGGGGCGATCCTGGTGCAGATTGATGTGCAAGGGCAGCCTGTGAATGTGCTTAACACTCACCTGGGACTGAGCTGGAGCGAGCGGCTGGCACAGGTCACTGCTTTGCTGGGGCCAGATTGGATGGATGGCAGCATTCGGTCGCATCCCTTTGTGCTGTGCGGAGATCTCAATGCATTCCCCGGATCGCTTGTTTACCGTACCATCACGCGGCGGCTGAAGGACGTGCAAAGATGGACCTTGCACAGTCGGCCCCGGTCCACCTTTCCCTCCCGATGGCCCGTGACCCGGTTGGACTACATCTTTATGAATAGCAGGCTACAGGCACACAAGGTGGAGGTGCTGAATAACCGGGAGACACAGATCGCCTCCGACCACCTGCCTCTGGTGGCAGACCTGGTGATCTGCCCGGAAGCTGAGGCGGCCTGAGAGGCCGGGCGTCTTATTTGTTAGGCCATCAGAGCTG
>DMMK01000105.1 GCA_003453085.1 Verrucomicrobiales bacterium | reverse complement strand
GAGCTGAGTGTGTACCCCACCTCCACCGTGCCGGCATAGGCGCGCACCTTGCTGGTGCCGTTCTGGCCAAACTGGTAGTTCATGCTGGCGTCGTAGTCGAAGCCCGTGGCGCCGATGATGCCGTAGCCACGCAGGCCGGGATTATGCACCATGCGCTCCGCCACGCCGCGATAGGCGGACTGATGCAGCGCGAGGTAATAAGGCTCCAAGGTGATGATGTCCGACCACTGGCGCAGATGGCCGATGGCGGCATACATCCACTGCTGCTCCACCGGCCGGTCCCAGTCATACTTCAGGCGATTCATCGGTTGCACCGCCAACAGGTCCAGTTGCCAGTCATTGCTCTCCTGGCCCACGCGCCCCTGAAACCCTTGAAAAGTGTTGGCCGTGTTTCGCCATTGGTTATTCCCGATGAGGCGGCGGTCCAGAAACTCAAAATTATGGATGCCGTAGCGCAGGCTCACGGGGCGGCTGTTGCCCAGAGCGTCGGTGCCCAGGGCATCCTCAAAGTAGAGCTCGGCATAAAGGCGGATGATCTCAAACTCGTTCACATCCCGGTTATCCCGAGGGTAGTTGCCATTGTAGCGGCGGGAATCCTGCATCTCGACGGCGAAGCGGAAAGGATCCAGTACATCGTGGATGCCGAGGTAGGCCCGGGTGCGATGCAGCAGCGGCTCATCCAGCCCCGCCTGGGCACGCCGGAGGTCGTCGTCACGATATTCATACCGAAAACGGTAATCCAGCCCGAGGTCCAGCCATGCAGCATTCCGCAAAACATCCCAGCCGATCTTGGAAGCCTGAGTGGCGTATTTGGGCAGGTCAGGATCCCGAGTCGTGCTGTAACTTTTCGGTGCCCGGTAATAACTCGTCGGAGCGTCATCAGCAGCCATCATCGAGGTGATGAAAACGGAACCGCCCAGAGACACCGCGAGGGCCGTCTTCTGGAGCATGGTCAGCCTGCTAAAGAAATGAAGGTTCATGAGAAAAAGAGGTCCAGACAAGGCTGCTTCGCAGCAAAGCATCAAGCCGTCTCGCTCATATTCCTATTCGTTATAAATACACTCGTCAAGTAGGAATTAAAACAGACCGCAACGTCTATTGTTTTCCGCCTCGGACACACTAGGGTGGGATGCGATTTGGCGTGTGCTTTCACGCTCATTCATCCCTCTTTTCCATGCATCTCTACGCCGTTCAGCTTGATTCCGTTTGGGAGGACAAGGCCGCCAACTTTGCCAAGGTCCGTGCACTTTTGGCGGACGCCGCTCCCCTGCCCGGCTCCCTGATTGTGCTGCCTGAAATGTTTGCCACCGGGTTCAGTTGCAACCTGGCGATCACCGCAGAAGCCATGGCGGCTGAAACGGAAGATTTCCTCCGCGAGATGGCCTCCCGCTGGCAGTGCGCGGTGCTGGGCGGCCTGGTGGTTTCGGGGCCGGATGGGCTAGGTAGCAATCAGGCCCTCGCCATTGCCCCCGACGGCAGGGAGCTGGTGCGCTACCGTAAAATCCGGCCCTTCAGCCTTGGCGGAGAATCGGCTGTTCACCAGCCAGGGACAGAGACTGTCATCTTCCCATGGCAGGACCTCCAAGTGGCACCGCTGGTCTGCTACGACCTGCGTTTCCCTGAACTGGCCCGTGCAGCTCTGGCCAAGGGGGCCGAAGTGCTCGTTTACATCGCCGCCTGGCCCGCACGCCGGATTCAGCATTGGCTGACCTTGCTACAGGCACGCGCCATCGAAAACCAGGCCTACGTCATCGGGGTGAACCGCTGCGGACAGGAACCTGACTACACCTACTGTGGCCGCAGCGTGGTGGTGGACCCACATGGCGTGATCATCGCCGATGCCTCAGACGGGGAAAAAGTCATGCACTGCGAGGTTCAGCCCGCCGTTGTCAGAAGCTGGCGACAAGACTTCCCGGCTGTGCAAGACTTTCAGAAAGGCATATAGGCCACGTCGAGGTTCTTTGCCTGTCCTCCTCAATCCAATTCACAAGGCCCAGAGTAGGACACCTGCGTCATTGGAGAGTTGCCGTTCTCCCTGCCATGGATAAACGGCTGCCACGCACTCTGCTGAGTGAAGAGGCCGCTATTGCAGTTCCGGAGTTCCGAAAGGAATCTCTTCCGCCTTGGGGTCGCGTTTGAACAATTTGTTCACTAGAGAACGAAGACGGCCTTCTTTGACGGGTGGTGGCGCATAGACTTCCTTGGAAGGATAGCTTTGGCGATTTTTTTCGTGGTTCATGAAGCCTGTGACTTCACGGCCAAAGCTGCTGTTGCCAGGGCTGTCCTGAGCCGAAGGAGGCAGATCGTAATCGGCCCGAACGATGCGTGGCTCGATGAAGATCAGCAGTTCGCGGCGGGCGTCGTCTTTGCCTCTGGAGCCAGTGAGGAAGTTCAAAACAGGCACGTTTGAAAGAATAGGCACACCCGTTCTGTCCTTACTTTTGCCCTCGCGGATAAGTCCGCCCAAGAGGACTGTGGACTGGTTTTTGCACATCACAACGGTGTTGAGAAGCTGCTTGCTCAACACGGGATACTCGTTCCCCGCAATCTCGGTGTTGTCCGTGGCTTCGCTGTTTTCCTGGGAGATTTGCAGCGTCAGCTCGTCGTCGGAATTGATGAGAGGAACAATGTTCAAACTCAGGGCGACATCCTGATACTGGACGTTGGAGAGGAGGCCGTTGTTGGTGCCTCCGCCGACGAGTCCCTGGGTGGAAGTGGCGATGGGGAAGGACTGACCGCTGCTGATCAGCGCTGGCGTGTTGTTCATGGTGAACACCGAAGGCCGGGAAATGACCTTGAAGTTTTGATAGGTGTCCAAGGCATTAACGATCACGTCCACATTCTGGCTGATCGCACCATAGAAAGCGAAACCGTTGCCTGTAGCCAGATCCGTCAGGCTGAGAGGAAGTCGCGGATTCAAAGGTGCAATCCCACTGCCAAGGCGACTGGCAAGGCTGCTGGAGGCCCCGGTAGCAGTGCCATTGCGACGGCTGCGGAACAGCCATTCGATGCCAAAACTCTCCCCCTTGCTCAACTGCACCTCGCCGATCACGGCAGAAATCAGGATCTGCTGTGGGCGGCGATCAAGCTCATCGAGAATTTCATTGAGCACACGAAGGTGCTCTGGGGGGCCGGAAGCAAACAGGGAGTTCGCAGTCGGGTCGCTGATCAGCAATGTTTTGCCGATGACCAGGGAACGCGGGCCGCTGTTGGGCCGCAAAGGCTGCAGATTGCCGCCGCCGCCCATGCCACTTCCACCGCCACCAAAACCACCTCCGCTGCTGCTGCCAAATCCACTGCTGCTGCTGCCGAATCCGCCGTTGCTGCTGCTGCCGAAACCGCTGCTGCCGCTGTTGCCAAAAAGACCACTGCTGCCCGTGCCAGAACCGGAGGTCCCAGTGCTGCTATTGCGGTTGTTTGAAGAGGAACTGTTGGGCTGGCCCAGACTGTTCACTCCGCCGCTGCCACCGGAGCCGGAGTCTTCACCTTCTGTGCGAGCGATGGCATCGCTGATGATGCCCATCGCAGCCTCGACGCCAAGATAGTTCAGCGTGCGCGAAACAAAGGTACGAAGTTCAGAGGCCGCATCCAGTTCTGCCACCAGGGTCTCGATGTATTCGAGCGTGTCCGGCATGGCGATAACCAGCAGACGGTTGGTGCGGGGGATGGCGAGAATTTTGGGCTTTACCTCGGCTGCGGTGGAGCCTTCGGCACCGGCACCTGCAGGAAGTGCGGCGAGCTGTGCCTGGGGAATGCCCCCGGGCTGAGGAATGGAGGGCGTATTCGGCCTACCGGCGGCTCCGCCTGCGCCCCCCTCTTTTTCATCCAGTCCCAGGATCTCATCCAGGGCCTTCTTTACATCTTCAGCATCCGAGCGGACGAGCTGGATGCGTTTGGTCACCGTGGCTCCAGGTTTCACATCCAGACGCTCCAGCAGGCCTAGAATGGAACGGATGGTGTTGCTGTTTTCCACAA
>DMMK01000391.1 GCA_003453085.1 Verrucomicrobiales bacterium | reverse complement strand
CCCCTCCCCCGGCCCTCGGCGTGACCCTCCGGGGTGGCCGCCCGCCCCCGAGGCCTCGCCGGCGCCCTTCACCCGCCGTGTCTCTTATGACCTCACCGGCCTGCGGCCCAGTGTGGAGGAGGTGCAGGCCTTTGTCCAGCAAGCCACATCTCCCAAGGCCTACGAGGGCCTCATTGACCGCCTCCTGCAAAGCCCGCGCTATGGCGAACGCTGGGGCCGCCACTGGATGGACTGGGTTCGTTATGCGGATACGGCGGGCGACAATTCGGACTTCCCCATTCCCCAGGCCTACCTGTACCGGAACTACATCATTGAGTCCCTGAATGCCGATGTTCCTTATGACCGTTTCCTCACGGAACAGCTCGCGGGCGACCTGCTGCCGTCGAAGACGCTCGAAGAAAAAAACCGTCTCACCATCGCCACCGGTTATCTGGCCATGGCCCGGCGCTTTGGTTCCCTGGTGGAGCGTTATCCCCAGCACCTTACCATTGAGGACACGATCGACAATCTGGGGCGCACGGTGATGGGCCTGACATTGAGTTGTGCCCGCTGCCATGACCACAAGTTTGATCCCGTTTCCACTCGGGACTATTACGGCATCTATGGCATCTTTGCCAGCACTCGCTACCCCATGCCGGGCCTGGAGTTGTTCCAGACACAAAAAGACTTTGTGCCTCTGCTGTCGCCTCAGGAAGTCGCCGAAAAGATGGAGCCGTTTCAGAAGGAAACGGATCGCCTAACAGAAAGCATGGATAAGATGCTGGCCGAATGCGAGGCCAAGGCCCTGGACAATGCCCGGCGTGAACGCGACGCCTCTGTGGATGAACAGCGGAAAATGAAGGATGCCCTCGATCGCATGCTGCTAAAGGCCCGCAAGGCAGGGGAAACTCTGGCCGATCATCTGAAAAAGACGCCTCCTTTGCCCACCGCCTACGCCGTTCAGGATGCCCGGCCCATCAATGCGCGCATCCAGATCAAGGGTGAGCCGGATCGGCCTGGGGCGGAGGTGCCACGCAAGTTTCCCGATGTCCTCGGAGGCCACCTTTTACCACCTGAGGCCCAGGCTGGCAGCGGTCGTTTGCAGCTCGCCCAGTGGCTCACCAGCAGGGACAATCCCCTGACGGCCCGGGTGATGGTGAACCGTTTGTGGCAGCGCCATTTCGGCAGGGGCCTCGTCGCCACCACCAGTGATTTTGGCCTGCGGGGCGAAGCCCCCAGCCATCCTGAATTGCTCGACTGGCTGGCCCAGGAATTCATCCGCAGCGGTTGGTCGTTTAAGCACATGCATCGTCTCATCCTGACCTCGCATGCCTATCGTCTCTCCAGCCAGGATGTAGAGGACAACCTGGCCAGCGACCCGTCCAACACCCTTTATTGGAAGTTCAATCGCCAGCGCCTGGATGCCGAATCCATCCGCGACACGCTCCTGCTCATCAGCGGTTCGCTCGACCCCACCCCGCAGGCACAGGCCTACCCCCGCCGACCAAAGACTGGAAATACACCCAGCATCATCCCTTCAAAGACGACTACCCCAGCAACAAACGCAGCGTCTATCTCATGACCAAGCGGCTGACCGCGAAGCCTTACTTCCAGACCTTCGATGGTGCCGATGCCAACGTCTGCACCACCACCCGCGACAGCTCCGTCACCGCTTTGCAGGCATTGTACTTCGTCAATGACATCTTCGTCCACGAACAGGCCGCGCTTTACGCCAGGCGGCTGTTGAAACGAACGACGGATGACCACGAACGCCTGCGCCAAGCCTGCCTCACGCTGCTGGCGCGGGAACCTTCAGAGGAGGAGATGCAGCTCCTCACGAAACACCTTCAAACCGCCCGTCTCACCACCAATGAGGAAGCAGCCTGGGCAAGTCTCGCCCGCAGCCTCTTTCGCCTGAATGAGTTCCTTTACCTCGATTGATCTGCTGCAGCCGCCTTCAGCCCATGCACTCCCGCCGCACCGTCCTCCGTTCGCTGTTCAGCAGCTCCCTGCTGATGCCCGGCATGCTGTCGCAACTGCTCGCGGAGGAGGATCCCTTGTCGCCACATCGCCCGCATTCCAAGGCGAAGGCCAAACGGGTGATCATGATCTACGCCACCGGCGGAGTCTCCCACATCGACACCTTTGATCCCAAACCTATCGTCAAAGGCCGGGACGGCACAGGACCGGACAAACTCATGGGCAACCTCTTCAATGCTCGGCCTAACGAAAGGTGCGGCACGATGGTCTCGGACATCTTTCCGCATGTCCGAGGTGTGATGGATGACATCTGCGTCATCCGCAACATGAAGGCGTCTCACTTCGACCATTCGGAGGCGACTCTCGGCTTTCACACGGGTTCCCCCACCTTTGCTCGGCCCAGCATGGGCTCCTGGGTGAGTTACGGCCTCGGCAGCTTCAATCAAAACCTGCCAGGATTCATGGTCATCGCTCCGCATCTGCCCTATGGGGGCACCCAGGTGTTTGCCAGTGACTTTTTGCCAGCGGTGCATCAGGGCACGCGCGTGATTCCTGGCGACAATCCCATCGCCAACCTGCGTGCTCCTAAAGGCACCCGTGATTTGCAGAACCTGGAGTTAGGCCTCGTGGAAACGCTGAACCGAAGGCATTTTCAAGCGCGCGAGCACGACACCGCTCTGGCCGCCCGCATCAAGTCCTTTGAAACCGCCTTCCAGATGCAGCAGGCGGCCCCGGAAGCTTTCGATCTCAGTCAGGAACCTGCGCACATTCGCCAGCTTTACGGGCTGGATCGCAAAACGAAAGGGCCGGGGGCTGAATTCGCCTGGCAGTGTCTCGTCGCCCGCCGTTTGGCGGAGCGCGGGGTGCGTTTCATCGAGCTCATCGACACCGGTTCCCGGCCCAACTGGGACTCCCATGGCGAGATGAAAGAGCATGCCGATCTCGCCTACAATGTGGACCAGCCCACCGCCGCCCTCATCACGGATCTGAAGCAGCGCGGCATGCTGGATGACACCATCGTCCTCTGGGCCACGGAGTTTGGCCGCACGCCCACCCGTGAAGGCAAGAATGGCCGGGGCCATCATCGTGACTGTTTCTCCATCTGGCTAGCGGGTGGCGGGTTCAAGCCCGGTCATGTGCATGGTGCCACGGACGACATCGGCAAATACCCGGTGGAAGCACCTGTGGAGGTGCATGATCTTCATGCCACCATCCTGCATCAGCTTGGCATGGACCATGAAAAGCTGACCTTCCGCCATGCGGGCCGTGACTTCCGGCTGACTGATGTGCATGGCCACATCATCAAAGACGTGTTGGTTTAAGCGGGACATTCTCGCATCACAAAAACATCGCTTGAGGACCCGAACGATTGCTGAAAGCGGGTACTCCGTCACGTTCTTTCAGGCGCGATGCCGACCTTCCTTCTCCTTTCTTGGTTCCTTCTGATGGCGCTGCTGACGTCTCCGCTTCAGGCGGTGGGACTGCGTGCCGGTGTTTCCAAGGTGGACATCACGGATTACAAGGCCGGGCCGGTTCATGATCCCAGCTTTGCCAAGGCGCTGGTCATCAAGAGTGATGCGGAGACGCTTGTGCTGGTGACGGTGGATGCGGTGGCGGTGGGGGAAATTGGCCGCATCGGCAACGGCTTCATGGCCAACTTGCGCACCCAACTGCAAAAGGAGCTAGGCGTGAAGCCTGAAAGCATCGTGGTGAATGCCAGCCACTGTCATGGCATCGTGCGTGCGGATACGGAGCAGCTTGTTGCCCAGGCTGTAAAAGAGGCCTGGGGCAAGCTGGTGCCTGTCAAGGCAGGTGCCGGGGTGGGACATGAAGACCGCATCAGTGAAAATCGCCGCCTGAAAATGAAGGATGGCAGCGAGGTGGACATGCGCCGCGCCTATTCCATGCCCGGGGATGAAGACGTGGCCAGCGTGGGGCCCATTGACCCGCAGATCGGTCTCCTGCGTCTGGACCGTGAAGATGGACGGCCTCTTGCACTGCTGTATTCCTTTGCTTGCCATCCCATCATGAATCCGCCGCATAAGGGGAGCTCGGCGGACTATCCTGCGTATGCTTCGCAGTTCATCGAAGAAAGCCTCGGTGAAGGAACGATGGCTTTCTTCGTTCAAGGTTGCGGCGGCGACATCAATCCGCTCCGCTACAAGGAAGTGAGCCGCCCTGCCGATGCAGAACCCTTGGGGCACAAGCTGGGCCTGAGCGTGATCCAGGCAGCCAAAAAGATCCAAACCTCCGACACTGCCCCTCTCAAAGTCAGCCGTGAAATCCTCGCCTTGCCCCGTGGGCAGGACCTTGAAAAGCGCATGGCAGCCATTGATGCGGAGCAGGTCAAACTCCTGGCTGCACTGAAGCCGACCAACATCAATTTCAAAACCTTTCTGCCTCTGCTGATCCAGCAAAAGCTGACGCCGGATTTTCCCTCGCACTACTCCCAAAGTTATTTGCATGATCAGTCGTTAGGCCGAGATGCCCTGGCCAAACTGGATGCCGATAACCGTGCGGCGGTGGAGGCTTATCTGCAAAACATCCAGATCATGGAGCGACTGACCCGGTTGAATGCGAATCATGCCCTGCTCAAAAAACACTTGGCACAAAATCAGGCTGCGGGTGCTACCACGTTGGAGGTGGAGATCGCAGGGCTGCGAGTGGGAGATTTTAAGATGGTCACGTTCCCCGGAGAGCTGACTGTGCAGGTCGGACTGAACATCAAAAAAGCCTGCAACGATCCGCATGCCTTTGTCGCGGGTTACACCAATGGCTACATCTACTACGCAGCCACCGTTGCGCAGCGGAACAACACAGGCTATGCCCAGGAAGATTGTGATGCGCTTGTGGCACCGGAGTGGCAAAAGATTTTTGAGGACAAAGCCATGGCTGTTTTAAAAGCCTTGGTTCCCTAATGCGCACTGCCACACCCCAAGAGG
>DMMK01000173.1 GCA_003453085.1 Verrucomicrobiales bacterium | reverse complement strand
GAAGCCAACTTCTACATGAAGGGTGGCATCGACACCGTGCCGAAGGCGTAAGCCCGCATGGTCAAGGGTCGAGGTGGTCAACAGTTGCGACTGATACCATCTTGACTGGTTTGACCGTTTGATTCTTTGACTTTCAGATCCCTCTCATGCCTCTCAAACTCGAAATCGTTACCCCCGAAGCCCGCATCTTCTCGGATGAAGTGGACACTGTTGTGCTCCCGGGCTTTGAAGGTGAAATGGGCGTCCTCCCTGCTCACGCCCCTTTGGTGACGACCCTTCAAGTGGGTGAACTTCGCTACACGAAGGGTGGCAAAACCACGGAACTCGCAGTGGGCGAAGGTCTGGTCGAAGTGACCGGCTCCACCACCCGCGTGCTGACGGACATGGCCCTCAGCAGCGATGAGATTGATGAAAAGGCGGTCGAAGAAGCCATGGAGCGCGCCAAGCACTCCTTGGAAAGCCTGAAGCATGGCGAACAGCAGGAAGAAGTGGCCGCCGTCATGGCCATGATCCAGCGCAGCGCCGCCCAGCTTCAGCTCAAGCGCAAGCGCAAGACCCTCTAAGTTCGACTCTTTTAAAACCCTTGGATGCCTTTGGTGTCCAAGGGTTTTTTATTGGGCACTCAAGGACACCGTGCGGGGCACCCCGGCTTTTTTGCGAGTGTGAAAGGGGCTGCCTGCACTGACACGGGTTGGCTGAACTAAGCTTCAGGACTCCTGGGCCTGACACGCATCCCAATATGCTTTCCCCAGCCGTAGAGCGGCGTCCGTATCTGAGCCGCGCCTTTCAAGGCGCGGTTTTGGCCCGTGTACCGCCTTCACTCATCGTGTCGCAGCGCGACGCCCGAACGGCTGCGATTTCACCCACCCATCACGCTAAATCGTATGACTCCTGTGAGCTTGACGCTCTAGCTTGCCGTAAGCGGCCACAAAAAGGGCAGGGGAGAGGCAGCTCAATTGAGACGTCCGACTTACTTCTTCGGCGCAGGGCGCGGCTGCTTGGGATAACCTTCCAGTTTGACCAGGCTCAATTGGTTTTCAGTCGGAAAGTCTGCAGGCACATCGGCGGTGGCCTTCACCTCTCCTGTGGCCACCCATTCGGTGCCTCGCTGGAAGGTTTCGTAAAATCCACGGCAGAGCATCGAGTAGTCTGCATGGCCCAGCGTGGTGTGAAACACGCGGCCCTGACCATAACTGAGCACCATGAGGTTGGGCTCCTGTTCGGCCGTCAGGTCAGACTTGGCGCTGGCCAGGATCTGGATGTTTTCTGCGGGACCGCGCAGGCGGCTGTAAAGTTCGTCTTGGGCGTGCAGCCAGCGCTTGGGCAGCCCACGGGTGATGGGGTGCTCCGCATTCTGCACCTCGACGACGAATTCATGCTGCGGGCCATGGGCGCCTCCTTTGCCGGCGCTGGTATCGCGAAACAGCTTGCCGTCTTTGACATAGATCCATGGACCTGAAATTTCATCACGGCCACCCCAGCCGCCGACTCCAATCATTTGGTTATACTCTTTCCATTCAGGGAAAGAATTGTTGGCCGCGTGCACGGAGACAAAGCCTCCGCCACCTTTGACGTAGGCATCAAAGGCAGTCCGCACCGCTTCCGGCCAGGGCACGCCATTGTAGTTGCTGACCACGGCTGCGTAACCCGCAAAATCAGGTTTCCACCCAGCCCAGGCTTCCGGGGTCGCACCTTTGGGCGGAGTGGTGGAGACGGTCACTTCGAAAGCACCGCTGCTTTCCAGGGCATCCTTCAGCACGGGGGTGGTGATGTCCCACTTGTGGTTATTCTGCCCGTCCACGATGAGGATCTTTAGCTTCGGGCTGGAAGCTCCAAAAGCGGTCCAAAGGGCGAGGCTTAACACCAGCAAAGTCGGGAACAGGGATTTCATGCCTGCTTTTAAGCCTGCGTCAGGGCCTTCAGGCAAGAAAAAACCATCCGCTGAGCTTTTATGAGCCCCAAGAACATTCAAGGGCGGGCAAGGCCTGATTCCAGACAACAAAAAACCGCCAGGAGCACCCCAAAACTCCAGGCGGTTGATGAGAGGATGTCAGCGGTTGAGATCCTATTTTTCCACCCAGCGGACAGCTTCCATGAGCAGTTCGCGGGCTGAGGCAAGACCCAGCTTCTGGCGGATGTTGGCCTTGTGGGCGTCCACCGTTTTGGCGCTGAGCTGCAGTTTTTCGGCGATTTCGTGGGAGTCGAAACCACGGCCGACCATCTCGAAGACTTCGAGCTGACGGTCGCTGAGCATGCGTCCTGGTTCACCGCGGGAGCCGGAGCGAGGACCGCCACCGGAGACGATGCTGCCCAGAAGGTTGGCACTGAAGAAGAAGCCGCCACCGAGCACCTGGCGCACGGCCTGGAGCACACGGACAGCGCTTTCGCCTTTCATGATGTAGCCCATCGCGCCGGCACGGAGGCAGCGTTCGGCATACACGTTTTCGTCATGCATGGAATACACCAGGACATGAATTTCTGGGTGGCTCTGCTTGAGCTTTTTCACCAGATCCACACCGCTGCGGTCCTTCAGCGTGATGTCCAGAATGATCACATCAGGCTTGAGTTTAGGGATTTGCAGGAGGGCGGTATTGGCGTCTTCGGAACTGCCAACAATCTGAAGGTCTTCCTGGTTCTCCAGGATTTTCTTCAGACCTTCGATCACGATCGGATGATCATCGAGGATGTAGAGTTTGTATTTCACGGTTTGTATTTTGGCTTGTGGTTTGGTTTTGTCGTCGCTTGGGGTGGTCCCTCACCAGGTGGCAGGGGAAATTTGCAGGTGACACTGACGCCCCCTTCGGGCGGGCAGTTCACGGAAAAGTCAGCATGGATCAGCGTGGCGCGATAGTGCATCACCCGCAGCCCGATCCCTTCAAAGCCCGGACGGGAGTCAAAGGAGCGGCCGTCATTGAAGATCTCCATCTCGGCGTAGCCTGTTTCGGCTTGGCGGAGGCTGATGGCGATGTGCGTGGGGTTGCCATGGCGAATGGCGTTGTTGATGGATTCCTGGGCAATGCGGAAGAGATGGCTGCTGAGGGCGGAGTCTGTGACCTTCAGCTCCAGATCCGCCGTAAAGGTGCATTCACGGCGGAAGCTGGTCCGCACCGTGTCCGCCAGCAGTTCCAGGGAGGCGGCCAGATCCCGGTGCTGAATCGCTGTGGGGGACATGTTGCGGGAAAGCTGCCGCACTTGCTGGATGGCTTGCCGCACCAGTTCACGGATGCGTGCCGCCTCAGATTCTTCACTGCCTTTCAGTCGCATCTGCAACATTTCAACCAGTGCCCCGATGCCTGTCAGCAGCTGCCCCACCCCGTCATGAAGATCATGGCCGATGCGGGCCTGCTCCTGCTCAATGGCCTCCATCAAATGATGCTGCAGGCGCTGCTGCTCCGTGATGTCAATCGCGGTGATGATGAACCCTTCAATCTGTTGGTCCGCATTGCGCGTGGCCGTGTTGTGCACTTGGATGATCCGCAGGTCTCCTGCCTTCGTCCGTGCCCTGGAGATTGCGGTGACACGTGGCGCACCTTCCAGGAGTTTTTTCAGGCGCTCTTTCGCCCGGGGCATCTCTTCGGCATCCACCAGCCCGCTTTCCCAGATGGTCTTGCCTGCCAGTTCCTTGGCGGAATAGCCGGATATTTTTTCCACGGCCGGATTCACTTTTAGGATGCGGCCTTCCAGATCCACCAGGCCAATCATTGCCGCTGATTCGCGCACCAGCGTGTCATTGAGCTGTGACTGCCTTTTCAGCTCTTGCTCGGCCTGGCGGCGTGCGCTGATGTCGGTAAAAATGATGATGCCCTGGCCGCTTTCATGGGCCGTGTCTGGCAGGAAGGTCACGGCCGCATGCGCATACAGGCATTTGCCTTCACGGCGCTTCAGGGTGATTTCGATCTCCCTTCGTGGTTTCACGTTGGCTTCTACCACCTGTTTCCAGAAGTCCTCTTCCGGCCGATTTTGTCCGTCCAGCAGGTCCGGAATGCGCATCTGCGTGAGCTGCTTGTCCGTGTACCCCAGCATGTGACGAAGGGCGGAGTTGACCTTGGTAATGAGGAGCGTTGTATCAAAGACGGCCACTCCTGAGGGGTTGTTTTCAAAGAGGCCCCGATAATAGGCCGCCTGCCTGCGGGTAAATTCTTCGGCGGCCAACTGCTCACGAATGTCGCGCGTGGTGACCAGCACCCTCTCTCCTGGCAGCCGGCGCAAGACCACCTCCACCTTGTGTTTGCCGCCGTCCTTTTGCAGGTGCGAACCTCGGATGGTGACTTTCTGACAGGTCTTGGGAAGGGTGGGCTCCGTCTTTTTCCCCAGATCCATTTGCACCACGTGCTTGATGGATCGCCCATGCAGCTCAGCCTGCGTGTAGCCCAGGGTGTCCAGCGCTCCCTGGTTGGCGAAGAGGATGCGCCACTTCTCATCCACCAGAAAGATTCCGTCCACCCACTCCTCCACCAGCGTGCGACATAGGGCATTGAGGGAGGCTTCATTTCTCAGTGCCTGGGTGGAGAGGGCCAGGGGGGTGATTACCTGCACCAGCCCGATCGCCCTCGTCATCGTTCCCTGGGCATTTCTTCGCAGGGCCCTCCAGTCATGCTGGATCCACTCCCAGCGTCCATCCTTGCAGGCCACCCGCATTTGCACCGTGACCGTCTCCGTCTGCCCGCTCGCCAGAGATTCCCGGCCTATGCGCACCCTATCCAGATCATCGGGATGGACCAGTGAGTCCCACCCCTCTGGCAAGGCCTGGATTTCTTCAGGGGCATATCCATAAATGCCCGCCAGCCGGTCTCCATTCTCGATCAGCTTCTGACTGTCGAAATCATAGATGTAGGCGACCCGTTCTTCGATCCCATCAATCCAGGCATTGTACAGCGGCTCGGCATTTTGCTCATCCTGCAAAGGGGATCGGCTGGCACGTCCCTGGCGGCGTTCGATCTTGTGCAGAAGCAGCAGTTCTTCCGCCTCCACAGAACCGGGCTTCCCAGCTGAAGACACACTCTCCGTTCGATCTTGAGGATCTCGAAGAATATAGTTTTGCTGGGGGTTGAGGCTCACTTTTTCAGTAAGAAATATCTGCGTTTTTTAAATTCAAATAGCACCCTTAGGAAAGCTGATATTGGGCTAGGTGCAATTCTTTTTTCTAAATGCGCATGAAGTCCCTGCGAAAAGCATTTCCTAAGCCGTCGTCTTGACAGTCAGCTTTCTTATTCAAAACCTCCTTGGGAAATACCAGATGGATGGAATACGGATACGTTTCCACTTGTCCTGTCGCTGCCTTTTTCCTTCCTCCGCTTGGACGCGGTGCAATCGTACGGTTGCTCTGTACC
>DMMK01000183.1 GCA_003453085.1 Verrucomicrobiales bacterium | reverse complement strand
CGTGGCGGCGGCTGCCATAGTTGAAATGGATGCTCACCAGAATGGCATCCGGGTAGCGATTGGCGATGGAGACACGGCTGTCCAGTTCCACAAAGCGGTCGGACTTGCGCACCTCCACCACTTTGAACCCGGGCCAAAGCTCGGAACGCAGCCTTTTGGCCACATCAAGGGCCAGTTGTTTTTCCACCAGTCCCCGGGCACGGGCGCCGGAATCCTTGCCCCCGTGGCCTGCATCCACGATCACCGTTTTAAATCCCTGCGGTCCGGGCCGGTCCCCATAGGTGCTGCGTTTGCCGTTCCCCGGCTGGCTTTGGCAGGAGGCCAAAAGGGCCAGAAGAACGAGGGCAAACCATGGGCGGAGGTGGGGCATGGCGGCGTGATGTGCAAGGGGCGTGCCAAGGTGGCGTCAGCCTTGGGTGGTGAAGACGGGAATCGCGTGAGGGGAGGGGACTTCTTCGATCTCCGGGTATTCCCCTTCGCTGGGAGGGCCCGGAAAGTTTTCATCCACAAACCGCCGCCAGGTATCGCGGGTTTTGACGGAGATCAGCTCCTGGATGCCATCCCCGCATTTGCCGCAGACCATGATGCTGTGGATGAGATGGACTCCTTCGCAGATGCCTGTGATGACAAAATCATCCATGCCTTCCTCGCTCCGGGCCACCCCGCAGACGGAGCAATGATGCAGGCCCCGG
Source organism: Verrucomicrobiales bacterium (assembly GCA_003453085.1). Taxonomy (GTDB): domain Bacteria; phylum Verrucomicrobiota; class Verrucomicrobiia; order Verrucomicrobiales; family Verrucomicrobiaceae; genus Prosthecobacter. Next base: position 7,055 of record DMMK01000183.1, on the reverse strand, counting down.
TGCAGATCCACATTCTCATGCTGATAGTCCGAGAGGCGTTTTTTGGACTCCTGGGAAAACTCCTCCATCATGGCGACGCGGCAGTGGTCGCACAGGGCGTACTCCATCACACACTCGCCCTTTTTATAGGCTTTGGAGATCTGGAAACCGCCCTGATCGTCTTCCAGAGTTTCACCACAGCGGGTGCAGTGGCGGAAGGCACGCTCCTCGTATTCGCAATGAAGATCACGAGGGATAGGCGGGGGTGTCTCGTCTGCCATGGTTGCATCATGCCTCGGATGCAGGCGTTTGCCAAGACCTATGACGGCTCAGTTTGACTCCACCGTGATGTCGTCGTCCACGTCGGGCCGCTGGTGAAAGCGGTCGCTGTGGGTCAGGTACTCAGCCAGGATGTCATCCAGTTCCATCATGCTGGCGATCTGGCCAAACCGTCCTCGCAAAAACTTCCCGCCGGGAATGCAGCGGGTGTAGCTCATGAGACGTGAACGCATAGAACGCACGATTTCAAATTCACCCCCGCGGGTGCTCCGGGCGACGGCCATCTCACAATGACGGCGCATCAGGGCAAAGCGCTGCTGGACGGTGGCCGGGACGGCATGCCCGCCGTTGCTCAGGTAATGCTTGGCCTCCTGAAAGACCCAGGGATTCGCCATCGCTGCGCGACCGATCATGATGCCTTTCACATTGGTCTGGGCGCGACGGACTTCCACATCCATGCCGCTGGCGATGTCACCATTGCCGATCACGGGGATTTTGACGGCATCCGCCACCTGACCAATCACGTCCCAGTCTGCCACACCCGTGTAGCCCTGGGCGCGTGTGCGACCGTGGACGGTGATGGCCTGGATGCCATTGTCCTCCAAGATACGGGCGACCTCGACGGCATTGATGGTCTGCGCATCCCAGCCGATTCGCATCTTGGCGGTGACGGGGATGGGTACCGCCTTGGCCACCTCACGCGCCACTTCGGCGAGCAGAGGGCAATTCTTGAGCAAGGAGGAGCCGCCGTTTTTGGACACCACCTTGTTCACCGGGCAGCCAAAGTTGATGTCGATGAAATCGGGCTGCTTCCAGTCAATGATCTTGCGGGCAGCCTCGCCCATGCGTACACCGTCCGCGCCGAAGAGCTGAACGCCCAGCGGGCGCTGGCCATCGTCAAAATCAGTGTAGTGGCGCGTGCGGTCATCGCGCTGGAGGATGCCCTCGGCACTGACGAATTCCGTGACCATGACATCCGCCCCCATTTCCTTGCATAGGGCACGGAAGGTCACGTCGGTGACACCGGCCATCGGGGCCAGGTAGAGAGGAAAATGATCGCTATGCAGCCAGGGGAGCATCCTTTAGAGTAGCCTCACATGTGCTTGTGGGCAAGGTTCGTGCTTGATAACGCAGGCTCCTCGCGCTGAAGATTGCTTTTTGCATGGAATTTAACTCCAAAACGGATCAGGGAAATGCCACCGCCGGGCTGAGCGGTGCGCTGCCTCATGACCAGGACCTGCCGGGGCAGCCCATCGCAGATCAGGCGGTGCCGCTTTTCGCATCGGATCCCCAGGTGTTTCCAGAGGGGCCAGCTTCCGCCCAGCTTCCTAATCCCGAGGTCGTCAAATCCGGAGCCGAGTTTGGCATGACCCGTTTTTGTGAGCAGGCTTTCGTGAATCCTGAGTCAGCCAGTCTGGGCAGCGTGGCGCTGTTGCGTGCCTTCGATGACAGCGGCCTGTGGCTGGCCAGTCTGGTGCAGCCTGTGCATCTGGTGGCGGAACTGCGCCAGCATTGCTGCCAGCTCACACGTGTGGTGATCACCCAATGGACACGGCAGGGCGAAACTCATAAGCTGGTGCGCCTGGCGGAGGCTTTGCTGGAGGCCCAACCGCCTGTGCTCACCCATGAGGCGGGGCAGATCATGGCTTTGCTGACGAGTTTGCTTGGCGTGCTGCGTCCGGTCCAGGCACCTCGCTGGCTGGCCGCGTGTCGTCCATTGTTGAAGGACTCCGTGGATCCGCACCTGCTGAAGGAGGCTGCCCAATGGGTGGAAGTGGGCCAGCTTCTGCTGCCGCTGCCCCAGGAGGATAGGCTGTTCTGGAATCGTCGGTTGCGTGAACCCGAAAGCGACTGGGACTGGGAGAGCAATGAGGCCCTGGATGCACTCCAGCGTCTGGCCCCGCTGCTGCCTGTGCAGCATGAAACCTTACCGCTATTCCAGGCGGCCTTGCCACGCTGCTGGTGGGCGCTCTGGCGGGCAGGGCAGGGGATGGCACCGCTGCCCGCTGGGCCACGGGCGCGGTCACTTTCCACCTTTGTCCTGGGGCTGGTCACGGGCATCGGCTGCATGATGCTGGCCGGCTGGTGGGTGCTATATAAGTTACCTCTGCCTGAATGGGTGTATTTTGGGGAATCGCAGCAGGCGACAGCAGGGATCGTCAGCCAGACGGCTCCCTCGCGGCCAGAGCCTACGCCTCCCGTCTTTACCTTCCATGCCGTGGAGCCTCCGGTAAAGACCCCGCCACCCTTGGCAGATCGCATGCCAGTGGTGGAGACCCCACCCGTGAAAATCGCCAGTGTCAAACGGCCTGAACCACCTGCTGCCCCGGCGGCCGTCCCCGTGGTGCTTTCTCCCGCCATGAAGTCCCGCCTGGCGGAGGCTGCGGAAATCGCTACGGCGATGCCTGACCTCACGCGGCTGCATAGCCTGGTGAAAAGTGGCAGCCTGCGGGAGGCGATCCCGCATGTGCAGGGGCGCACCATGGTGGCTTCCCTGGGCAGCCGTCAGCACCGGGCCCTGCTGCGCTGGCTCATGCTGGATCCGCCGATGGATCTGGAAGTCCGTGAACTGGTGGGCAAAACAGCCGTTAGGACCCTCGATTCAAAGGAAATGTGCGAAACTCTGAAGTTCTGCCTGCATGCGGATTCGCCCAATTTGCCCCAGGCACGTGAATGCGCCTCCTTGCTCCTGGCCCTTCGGGCGGAGGGCCTCAATGAAACGGAGCGCCAGATGCTGACGGCTGCGGCCACGGCAAAGTAGCGCGGGTTGCCTGGATGAAGGGCAATAAAAAAGGTGCCTGCTTTCACAGGCACCTTGAGAGGAAACACGAAGGGGGATCAGAATTGGAAAGAGCCGCCCACGTAGAAATTGCGACCGTAGCCTGGATCAATGCCGTCATTGCGCACCCGTGAGTGGTAGCTTTCGTCGAAGACATTGTTCAGACCTGCCATGGCGGTGAAGTTTTTGGTGACTTTCACTTCAGCGGTCAAATCCCAGGTCATGTAACCGGGGATGAAGCGGTTGGCCGTCTGGGCGTCATCGGCGAAATGGTCATCCACGAAGGTGCCGAGAAAGGAGATTTTGACCTTGTTCTTCAAATTGTAGATCAGGCCGGTGCGGATGATGTACTCGGGGGCATACTGAGGGGTGGCACCGTCATTCGGGCCGCCGTAGAGCTTGGCCTGAAGGAGGGTGGCATTGGCATAGACATTGAGGGAGCCGATGCGCTCGACGTTGTTGGTTCCGTTGAGCTGGTCGGCCAGGCCGATGACATCCACCTGCAGGGCACCATCCCAGCCGTAGTTGATGCTGCGGCCGACACTGCGCAGAACATTGCCATTGAGACCGAAGCGGTTGTCCAGATCCACCAGGAAGAGGCTGGTGTCATACGTGATCCAGGTGCGCGGCGTGCCGCGATAGCCCAGCTCATAGTTCCAGCCGACCCCAGGGCCTGCATCGGTGGTGGTCACACCCGTTTCTGCCACGATGGCCTCGCTGAAAACGGTGGTGCGGTAGCTCTGGGAAACGTTGGCGTAGAGTTCTGTGTCACTGCCCAGATCATAGGAAAGACCGATGCCAAACAGAGGCTGGGCCTCGAAGTCAGCGCGGGCAGCTTCACTGGTCAGTGCTCCAGTTGCTGGGCTGTAATTCTGCACGTTGACCGACTGATTGATCATCTCCATGCGGAAGCCGGGAGTGATGGAGAATTTGCCAAAGGTGAACTTGTTTTCCACAAAGAGAGAGCCGTAAACCGTCTCGCGCAGGGAATCCTGGGTGGTGATGCCATTGTCTGCATCCGGCTCAAAGCCGCGCTGGTCCTGCCGGGGGGAGGTCAGGTAGTAAAACTGCATGCCCGCAGCCAGAGTGTGGGTGTTTCCCCAGGCTTCCCAGTCATGACGGATGCGGGGCTCGATGCCGAAGGTGTAGAACTCCTGGTTTTCGATCGTGTTGGTCAAAGCCGCCGGGCCTGTGGGCAGGGTGCCGAAGCCACCGCCACGCTGGCGTTTGCTCCAGCGCTGATAGTAGCTCGCCCAGGATTTGACGCTCAGTTCAGTGCCGGGCTGGAAGGTGTGCTGAAGCTCCAAAGAGCCTGCGTAGCGCTTCAGGCGGAATTGATCATTGAAGCGCGTGGTTTTGTCGGGGTTTTTGGCAAAATCGGAAGCCGTCAGGCCACCAGGTTCCCCGTGTTCTTCTTCATATCCGTCAAAGGCGAAGATGAGGCGGGTATCGGCATCAATGTCCCCGGCCAGCTTGAAGTGCCCTCCGTCCAGCCGGTAGTCGCTGTTTGCCTCACGGAAGCCGTTGGATTCCCGGTGATTGAAGTAACCGTAGTAGCCGAGGCTGCCCAGCGTCCCGTCCACCGCCGTGTAGCTGGAGAAAAGATCATCGGAGCCGACAATGTTCTGGGTCCGGAACGAAAAAGGGGACTCCCGGTTGGGCATGTAGGTGATGTAGTTCAGGGCACCGCCGGGCTGGGGGCCATACATGAGGGAGCCGCCGCCACGAATGAATTCGATTCGGTCCACCGTATCGAGCGGCGGTGTGTAATAAGCCTCGGGATAACCAAAAGGATCGGCATGGATGGGGATGCCATCCTTCAGCACCTGCATGAACTGCATGCGATGGGGTTCCCCGATGCCACGATAACCCAGACTGACGAGAGGGGTGGTTTCTTCAGAGAATAGCAGGCCGGGAGTCAGCGCCAGGGCCTGGCGGTAATTGTTCGCCTGCACTTTTGGCAGAGCATCCAGGTCAATCACGGTCGCTCTTTTGCCCGCAAAGACCTTGGTTCCTTCCACGGGTGCCAGAAAGGGATTCTGAATGACGGAATCATTTTCGGCCTCGCCATACACCGTGATCTCTTCCAACACGGTCGTTTCTGCTGAAGCAGGTGCTTCAGCTTGAGGCGTTTGGGCAAAGGCACTGCTGCTACCTAGAAAGAGCAGGGCAGAAAGGCGGGAAAGTCGTTTCATGGGGTTGGGAATGGGGTCTCATGCGACTGAGAAGCGGTCGCATTTTGACCGCGTGGATGGTGAAGATGGATAAAAAGTGTGCAAGTGAAATTGAGCGATTGCGTCGCAATAACTAAAACGGGGCACCTGTTTCCAGGTGCCCCGTTTGAAAACGAATGGCTATTTCAATGCCTCAAATACGGCCTCGACAAGGCCTGGAATGGTATTGGCCTTGGCCTCCACATCCACTGTCAGGCCGCGTTTACGGGCTGCCTCGGAGGTGATGGGACCGATGCTGGCCACCTTGATGCCGGCAGGCAGGGGAATGTTCAGGTCCAGGAAGCATTCCACCGTGCTGGCACTGGTGAAGGTGATCATGTCGGCACCTTCGTTCACCAGCCGGGCGATGGCTTCCAGATTGTCATCCTTCTCGGGGACCGTGCGGTAGGCGATGGCCTCATCCACGATGGCTCCCAGGCCGGTGAGTTCGTTGGCGATGACCTCACGGGTTTCCTCGCCGCGCACCCACAGGACATTGACGTTTTCCATGTTTTGGAAGTCCTTGAGGGCGGCCACAAGCCCTTCGGCCACGAAATTCTTTTCCGGCATCAGGTCCACGGCCAGGTGGTGTTCCTTCACTTTTTCTGCCGTGCCTGGTCCCACAACGGCAATGCGGACCCCGCCGATGCTGCGGGCATCGTTGTAGATCTTGTAAAACATTTTGAAGAACGCATCCACCGCATTGGGACTGGTGAAAATCAGCCACTCGTAGGTGTGGCAATCCTGCACCAGTTCACCAAAGGCCATCAGGTTATGCGGTTCTTCGATGCGGATGGTCGGCAGTTCGATGACGTCTGCACCGAGGGTGCGCAGCTTTTTGCTCAGAACGCCGATCTGCTGCCGGGTGCGGGTGACGACCACGCGTTTGCCAAAAAGAGGACGGTTTTCAAACCAGTTGATGTTTTTGCGCTCCTTCACCACATCGCCAACGACGGCAACAGCAGGGGCTTTAAAGCCTGCTTCTTTGACCTTGGCGGCCATGGTTCCCAAGGTGGCAACAAGCGTCTGCTGACGACCGTGCGTGGCCCAGCGGACCAGGGCCATGGGCGTTTCAGGATTGGCACCGTTCTCGATGAATTTCCCGGTGATTTCTTCCATGCGTTCGACGCCCATGAGAAACACCTTGGTGCCGTCTGCTTTCGCCAGCTTGGCATAATCCAGGCTGGTTTCTTCCTTGGTCGGGTCTTCGTGACCAGTGAAAATGGTGAGCTGGCTGGCGTGGTCGCGGTGAGTCACTGGAATGCCTGCGTAAGCCGGGCCTGCGATGGCGCTGGTGATGCCGGGCACGATTTCAAAAAACACACCGGCTTCGGCCAGTTCGGCAGCTTCTTCGGCCCCGCGCCCAAAAAGAACCGGGTCACCGCCCTTGAGCCGTGTCACCACTTTGCCCTCACGGGTCAGTTTGACGATCAGTTCATTGATCTGGTCCTGCGTTAGGGTGTGGTCTTTGGCCTTTTTCCCCACATAAATGCGCTCGGTGCCTGGGCGTGCATAGCGCAGGAACTCTGGGTTGCAGAGGTAATCATAGACCAGGACATCGGCGGCCTCGATGCATTCTTTGCCCTTGATCGTCAGCAGGCCGGGATCGCCAGGGCCGGCGCCGACAAGGTAACAGATGCCTGGGGAGGAAGGGGCGGATGATTTCGACATGATGGGGAAAGGGGCTACGACTGTGGCGAGCCTGCCGCACATGGCAACTCCCGCTCAATCGTGGAGCAAAGGAGTGTCAGGGAACCGCAGCATGGACAGGCATGCTGCCGTTGCTTCCGTCAGGACCTGGCGGG
>DMMK01000052.1 GCA_003453085.1 Verrucomicrobiales bacterium | reverse complement strand
ACAACGAGGGTGACGAGCCGATGTTCACCCAGCCGCTGATGTACAAGGAGATCGGCGCGCATCGTTCGGTGAAGGAAGTCTACGCCGCGAAGCTCGAAGCCGAGGGCGTGGTGACCGCCGACGAGGTTGCCGCCCTGGACAACGCGCTGCGCGAGAAGCTCGACAAGGCGCTCGAGGCGGCGAGCAACTACAAGCCGAACAAGGCCGACTGGCTCGAAGGCAAGTGGGCGGGCATCACGGTCGCGCCGGGCGAGGAGGATCGCAAGGGTGTCACCGCCGTCGAGCTCGACAAGCTCAAGATGGTCGGTCACGCGATCTCCGAGCCGCCGAAGAACTTCGAGCTCAACCGCAAGATCGTGCGACAGCTCCAGGAGAAGCGGAAGACGATCGATACCGGCGAGAACATCGACTGGGCGACCGGCGAGGCGCTGGCCTTCGGCACGCTCCTGGCGGAGGGCACGCCGGTCCGCCTCAGCGGCCAGGATTCCGGCCGCGGCACCTTCTCACAGCGGCATTCGGTGCTGGTCGACCAGGCGACCGAGGCCAAGTACGTGCCCCTCAATCACGTGGCCGAAGGCCAGGCCCGCTACGAGGTGATCGACAGCCCGCTGAACGAGGCGGGCGTGCTCGGCTTCGAGTACGGCTACTCGCTGGCCGAGCCCAATGCGCTGGTGCTGTGGGAAGCGCAGTTCGGCGACTTCGCCAACGGCGCCCAGGTCATCATCGACCAGTTCATCTGCTCCGGCGAGAGCAAGTGGCTGCGCATGTCGGGTCTCGTCTGTCTGCTGCCGCACGGTTACGAAGGGCAGGGACCGGAGCATTCCTCTGCGCGTCTCGAGCGCTTCCTGCAAATGTGCGCCGAAGACAACATGCAGGTCGCCAACCTGACAACGCCTGCGAACTACTTCCATGTGCTGCGCCGTCAGTTGAAGCGCGAAATCCGCAAGCCGCTGATCCTCACGGAAAACCCTTCCGGCGTGGTGCTGGAGGTGACCTATGAGCCGAACGAGCGCACCTTCACTATCCAGAGCAAATTTGACACGGGGGCGGCGTGGTCCGTCCACGTGGTGGGCTCCATGCGCGGTGAGCGTACGGAATCTCTGTTCAATGCGACGACCTGGGAAGGGGCCACCGAAGGCCTGACCTCCCTGGACGTGACGGATTTCTACCAGCACATGAGTGACCTGGGCCTGCGATATGGCGATGAATTCCGCGCTGTGCGTGAGCTCTGGGCTGCCGGTGGCAAGGCCGCAGGCCGGGTGGCGCTGTCTGAAAACATCGCCCATCGTGCAGGTGAGTATTGCCTGCACCCCGTCCTTCTGGATGGCGCGCTGCATACTTTCTCGGCCGGGTCTAAAACGGTGGAAGATCGCAAGGCGAAGATGAAGCTGCCCGTGCGCTTTGGCCGCATCCTGTATCTGCGCTCTCCGGGTGCGGTGACGCGGGTGCAGGCGAAGGTGGTGCAGTTCAATGAAGAGTTCATCGAGGGCAACATCGGCCTCTATGACGAATCCGGCGCGCCTTGCGTGTTGGTGGATGGTTTCCGCGCCGTCAGCATGGCCGCCGCCCGCCGGGCAGGCACCAGTGGCACGCGTGATCTACTGTATCATGTGGACTGGGAACGTACCGCCTCCGTGGGCACTCCCGCCACCCTCACCCCGGTGCCTTTGGCCGATCTGAAAGAGGCCGCTCAAAAGACTCTGGAAGAAGTCATCGCCGTGCGTGGCAAGGCCAACCTGGAGGCCACCATGGCCGCTGAGGATGACCTGGCCGCTGCCCAGATCGCCCGCGGTCTGCGCCAGATGGCTGCTGGCCTGAAGGCCGATGAGGGGTGGACCGTGGACAGCCTGAAAGTGGCCGCGCCGATGCAGCGTGTGTACCACCACCTGATGAATGACCTGACCAAGCGCGGCCTGCTGGCTGTGAAGGGCGCAGGCCATGTGCCGACGGCGACCTTCGATGCCGCTGCGGACAACGCCACAGAAGTGCTGAAAACCTTTGTGGATCAAAACCCAGGTCACCTGCCGGAAGGCATGCTGGTGAACATCACCTGTGCGGACTTGGGCCCCATTTTGCGCGGTGAGAAAGATGCCGTGCAGGTGCTCTTTGGCGGCTCGAACAGCGATCTGCTGGATCAATTCTATGGCGATGGTTTGCTCTCCAGTCACTGGATGGCAGCCATCACCAGTGCGGTGAATGAGGCGGCAAAAAATCTGCCAGAAGGGCGCGGCCTGCGCATCCTGGAAGTGGGTGCCGGTACCGGTGGCCTCAGTGCCTACCTGCTGCCGCTGCTGCCACGCGGCCTGCATTCCTACACGTTTACCGACGTGTCTGCCGGGTTCTTCTCCGTCGCGGGACAGAAGCTGGCGGCCTTCCCAGAGGTGGAGTTTAAGGTGTTCAACCTGGAACAACCTCCGGCAGCCCAGGGCTATGAAGCGGGCACCTATGACCTCGTCATCGGCACGAACGTGATCCATGCCGTGGCCGATGTGCGTGCCACGCTGGGTTACCTGCATGAGGTGCTGAAACCGGGCGGCAGCCTGGTGTTCATGGATGTGGCCACGCCGCAGCTCTGGACGGAAAGCGTCTTCGGCCTGACTAGTGGCTGGTGGCATCTGACAGATCGGGATCTGCGCCCTGACCAGCCGCTGATGCAGCGCCCTGAGTGGGAAGCCGCGATGAAAACGGCGGGCTTTGCTGAAACCACCTCCATCCCAGGTCTTCGTGGCCCGCGTGGGGGAGAGGGGCAGATCGGTCTTTTGGGCCGCAAAGCCTGGACGGAGACCCCCGCGGTAACGCAGGTGGATGCCGAACAAACTTTGCCATTGGCACCTGAAGCCTCCTGGTTGGTGTTTGCTGACAAGGCAGGTCTGGGAGATCAACTGGTGGCGCAGCTCAAAGCTGCCGGTGTCCGTGTGCGCACCGCCCGCCGTGGCGCTGCCTATGCTGCGAAGGGTGATGACTACACCCTGCGTGCCGATACGCCGGAAGACTGGATGACCCTGGTCACCTCCTATGCGGAAGATACGCCGCCAGAGCGCATGACCTACCTCTGGACGCTGGATGAACCAGCGGCCAAGGGTGAAGGCGATGCGGCGCTGATGGGCATTGATGCCCTGCTGCACCTGACGCAGGCGATTGAAAATACCACCCCAGCGGTCAAGCTGCGGATGGACCTCATCACCCGTGGGGCCCAGCCTGCTGGCCAGCACATGGGGCTGACCAATGTGGCGCAGGCACCGTCCATCGGTGTTTTCCGCGTGATCCTCAGTGAGCACCCTAACTTTGCCTGCCGTGGCCTGGATCTTCCCCCGGAAGCCTCCGCTGAAGATGCCGCCCTGCTGTGGCGTGAACTGTTGCAGGAGCATGGCGAGCGCGAGATCGCCATCCGTGGTGAAGCCCGTTATGTGCAGCGCATCAAGCGCGGTTTGCCCGTGAAGGAAACCGTGCTGGATCGCAAGATCCCGCTGCGCCTGGAGTCGCGTGAACGCGGCATGCTGGACACGCTGAAGCTCACCCCTTTCACCCTGCCTGTGTGCGGGGACGGTGAGGTGCTCATCGAAGTGAAAGCCGCTGGCATGAACTTCCGCGACGTGCTGAAAGCGCTGGCGCTGTATCCGGCGGAAACACCGGACGCCCGCATCTTTGGTGACGAAGTCGGTGGGATCGTTCTCGCCATCGGCAAGGACATCAAGCACGTCGCCGTGGGTGATCGCGTTTTTGGTTTGGCCGTGTATGGCCTGGCCACGCACACCCTGGCCCGTGGTGGGGATGTGGTGCGCATTCCAGACCACCTGTCCTTTGAGGGCGCAGCCACGCTGCCGGTGGTCTTCATGACCTCCTGGCACGCGCTGAACAATGTGGCCCGCATGCGCAAAGGCGAGACCATCCTGGTCCACGCCGGTGCAGGTGGCGTGGGCATGTCGGCCATCCAGATCGCTCTGCATCTGGGTTGCGAAGTCATCGCCACCGCAGGCAGCGCCTCCAAGCGTGCCCTGCTGCAAACTCTGGGTGTGAAGCATGTCATTGACTCCCGCCGCGCCGACTTTGCGGATGCGGTCATGGACCTGACGAATCGTAAAGGCGTGGATGTGGTGCTCAATGCCCTCGCGGCAGAGGCCATCCCCATGGGCCTTTCCTGCTTGTCCGAGTTCGGCCGTTTCATTGAGATCGGCAAACGCGACATTTACCAAAACTCCCGCATCCCGCTGTGGCACCTGCGCAAGAACGCTTCCTTCCACGTCGTGGCCATGGATGCAGTCTTTGGCGGGGATGAAGAACTGACACGTCGTTTGTTAGGCGAGCTGGTGGAGCTGGTGGAACAGGGGGCCCTGCGCCCGCTGCCCTTCCGCGCCTACCCCGCTAGCCGTGTGGATGCCGCCTTCCGCCTCATGGCGGCTGGCAAGCACACGGGCAAAGTGGTGGTGACCTTCACGGATGCGTTTGTGAATCGCCGGGGTGAGGCCCCAGTCCCTGGTTTTGAAGTGAAGGCCGAGGGCACTTACCTCATCACGGGTGGCTTTGGTGGCTTTGGCCGCGTGCTATCGCAGTGGTTGGTGGACTGTGGCGCGCGTCATTTGGCGCTGGCCAGCCGCAGTGGCGCCTCCACGCCTGAGGCGAAGGCCTTCGTCACCCAGATGGAAAGTCAGGGTGTGAAGATCCAGATCCTGAAAGGCGATGCTGGCGAGCCCGAGGACATTACGCGGATGCTGCGTGAGATCGAAGCCGCGAAGGTGCCGCTGAAGGGTGTGTTCCACCTGGCCATGGTCATTGACGATGCGCCGATGGGCGTGCTGAACCGTGAGCGCATGCGCACCGTTTTGGCTCCGAAGGCGCTGGGTGCCTGGAAGCTGCATGAAGGCACGCTGGATCTGAATCTGGACTGCTTCGTCATGTTCTCCTCCATCTCCAGCGTGTTTGGCAATCCGGCCCAGAGTAACTACTCCGGTGCCAATGCCTTCCTGGATTCCCTGGCGCATCATCGCCGGGCTCTGGGCCTGCCCGCTCTGGCGGTGAACTGGGGTGTGCTGGGTGGCGACGGCTACGCGGCGCGCAATGAGAAGGTGGCCGAGTTCCTGGCTCGCCAGGGCGCCTCAGCCATCACTCCGGGCGAGGCCGTCTCCTTGCTGGCGATT
>DMMK01000290.1 GCA_003453085.1 Verrucomicrobiales bacterium | reverse complement strand
GCCTTGGTGCCTGAAGATGTGTTTACCATACCTGCGGCGCCGAAGATCGAGGTGGCCCTCAAGCCTGTAGACCCTACTGCCCCCAAGCCCAAACCCAAACCTGTGGCGGCAAAACCCCGCAGCACCCGCGCAGCCAGCACGGTGACTGCTACCGGCGGGACCGAAGGCAGCGGCGGCGGTGGTGGTGGCAGCGGCGGCACGGGCTCGGGCGCAGGCAAAGGCAAGGTGCCAACTCCGCCCTACCCTTCAGGCGCACGTTCCCGCAAGGTCAGCGGCACGCTCACCTTCAGCCTGAAAGTCAGCCCCGCAGGGAAGGTGGAATACGCCGCCGTGGTTTCCAGCAATTGCATCAACGGCGGCTTCACAGCTTCCGAGCAGAGCCAGATCGCCTCCTACATCTGCCGAAACTGGTTTCTCCCTGGCCGGATGGGCACTCTCAGGTTACCAGTCCGCTTCCAGCTCCGGTAAAGGTGGGCTGCGGACTGCTACTTTTTGGTCGTCCCCTGACGTTGTTCGGGACGTTTTCTTTTTCCCTTCAAATCAATGCATCAACTCCCCCTCGCCAACGCAGTTATCGAATTCATCCATGATGGCGGTCCCATCATGTATCCTATCCTGGTCGTGGGCATCTTTGCTGTCGGCGTGCTGGTGGAGCGCATCTTTTGGTGGATGCGTTTCAGTGCGCAGCGCAACAGCCGCCAGCTTGAACAGGTGTATGCCACTCTGGAAGCTGGTGATCTTGACAAGGCCATTGCCCTATCCGCGAAAACCAGTGATCCCGTGGTGCGCATGGTACACCATGGTCTGAAGCATCAGCACAGCTCCATGCAGGGGGCACTGGAGGTGGCGGCAGGTCACGAGCTACAGGCGGCAGGCCGCTTTCTGGGTGCGATGGATACAGTGGTGACCCTGGGACCGCTGCTGGGTCTTCTGGGCACGGTGACGGGTATCATGGGCTCGTTTTCCTCCATCGGAGATTCGGAACTGGCCGTGGAAAAAGTTACAGGCGGCATCGGGGAGGCGCTCATCGCCACCGCAGCCGGTCTGGGCATCGCCATCGCCACGCTGGTGCCGATGAACTACTTCCACAGCCGTCTGGCCAAGCTGCAGTTCGAGCTTGAAGCGGCTGCCAACAATGTGCTCATCCTGGCTGCCCAGCATGGTTTTGATCAGGTGATGAAAAAGCCGTGATGCCATCCCAGGATGACAGACAGGAGTACCCGCTCGGGGCGGCTTTATCTGTCCACCAACTCCCTTTCGCCCATTTGTGAAAATCCATTCTCCCATAGCCCATAAAAAGACGCGCCTGGAGATCATCCCGTTGATTGACGTGATGTTCTTCCTGCTCGCCTCTTTCATGATGGTGAGCCTGACGATGACCAAGCAGAAGTCCATCAAGGTGAAACTGCCCATGGCCGCCGCCACTCAGTCTGACCTCAAGCCAGACACGATCAATCTGGGCGTGAACCCGAAAGGGGACGTCTTCCTGGACACCACCCAGATCTCTCTGCCGGACCTGGAAACACGGTTGAAGGAGCGTTTCGCCAAGGATCCTGCGACGCCTGTTTACATCAGCGGCGATGCAGACACCCGCCATGCCGACATGGTCAAGGCCCTGGATGCTGTGCGCCGTGCCGGATTCAGCCAGGTGGCCTTCAATGTCAAACCTATGGAAGCGGCTCCGGCCGTTCCTGCCCCTGCGAAATGAAGGCCTTTCTTTATTACATCCTGGCGTTCATCGTCTTTGCCCTCTGCGGCATCTGTGCGGACCAGTGGCGGCGTGAGTTCAAGCTGAACCGGCGCATTGATGAGCTGACCGCCATGCTCGTTGCCGAGAATAAACTGCGCATCGAATTTGAAGAGAAGGCCTTTCGCTTTGAAAAAGAAATCGCCCGAATCAGCCATCTCCGTGCAGAGACTGAGGCTGCCCTGCTGGACGCCACCGAAAAAATCATGCTGCTGACCGAAGACCAGTCGGCACGGGGTTACAGCATCGCCCACTGGATGAACGAAGCGACGCTGGTCAAAAGCGAACTAGCGGTCTACAAGCAGCTCGCTGGCAAGGGCACGGATGCCATCAAGGATCGCAACACGGAAGTGAGCGTGCAGAATGAGGCCATCGAAAAAGCCAATGCCAGCCTGAGGCAGCTCGTCAGTGAACGGGATGAACTCATCGGTAAGCTGAACGCCAGAACCAAGGAATTCAATGAGCTGGTGGACAAATACAACAAGCTGGCCAAAGAGCGCTCCTAGCCATTTCTCTTTGAGCGTCAGAGGGCTTTGATGGCCAAGCGCTGAAGGCGAAAGAGCTCTCCTTCGGCCGGCATGCTCTTGGGGCGCACCTGCAGGCGGTAGATGCCTGGCTGTTCCACTTTGACGGTCCCGACCACAAAGCCCTTGTAGTCGGTTTTGCTGCCAGTGTTCACTGCTGTAGTGAGCAGTGTCTGCCCGGCCAGGAGAACTTCATAGCTGCCGAGCTGGTCGCTGTCGTGAGCCTGATAGATGGCGATTTCGTAGGTCCCATTGGCGGGAACCTCGACAAGCCAGGAGGCCCAATCATCGCTCTGAGTCCAGTTGATCAGAACGTCTTTGTCGAGCGCGAGGGTGCCATCATGGCGATAGTCTGCTTTTTCCGCTGGCAGTGATGTCGCGTCATTACCCGGAGCAACGGGCACCACCCGGCTGAGGCGGGTGCGGAATGCCTGGCCCAGCTCCCGTGCTTCACGGGTCAGCTTCCGGTCCGTCTCATCCTGAAAACTTTCGAAAAAACTGGCGGTGCCTGGGGCAATGAGGCGGCTGAAGATCTTGAGCACATAGCTTTTTTCGTCACTGCCATTGGCATTGGAATACAGGCTCTGGGCATGCAGGAAGAGGTTTTGCTGGGAGCTTGGCCCGGGCCTGCTGACCAACTCCCTCGCCGCCAGCAGAAGGTAGATCCTGCAGTTCGGGTCAGGCTCTTGAGGAAAGCGGGCGCTGATGGCCGTGAGGGGCTCATGAGTCGGATATTTGGACAGCACGGTGATGGCTGCCAGCCGGACGTCCTGCGCAGGGTCGGCAATGGCTTCATTGACCAGTTCCACCACGCCCTCGCCACCGACACGGGTCAGCACATTGAACAGCATGACCCGATGCTCTTCTTTTTGAGTGGTGCGATAGGCCTTCAATGCCTGGCTTGTTGCCAGTGGTCGGTCATCGGCCCCTTCGATGGCCGCGACCAGGATGTTTTCGATCATTTCGCCATCCCTGATCGGGCTGCGCAGAGCCAGATCCAGAACTTTAGGCAGCTCTGTTGCGGGGGTGATTCTGCTAAGTGCGCTCCAGGCGGCTTGACGCACTTCTCCACGGCTGTCCTCCGCCAACGGCAGCACCTGGGGGAAGGCGCCGGGGCTTCTGCGCTGGCCGATGATTTCCACCATCCGGGCTGCCGAAGAATAGCCCTTCATGGTTTGCAGCCGTTTAAGGATGAGTTCGTCAATGTAGCTGCCCCCAGTCAGGCGGGTCAGGGTTTGGGCGGCCTGATCGCGGGTAGCGCTGGGCTCCAGGTAATCAAGCAGCAGCTTGGTATCCAGGTCAGAGCCTTGGGGATGCTCGCTCGCCGTTAGTTGGGCGAAACGTTGATCACGCTCCTCACGCCCGGCAAATTTAAAGTAGCTGACGATGGCAAACTGAAGGACTACGATGCCGACAAAGGCGGAGATGATGAGCTGCAGTCCCTGTTTTCTCTTTGGCCGTGGTCTGGATGGGCCCGGGATAGGCGGCCGTCTGGTGGTAGGCGTGTCGGCAGCGACACGGGCAGGGTGGTGCTGAGGGGAGGCCAGCATGGCGGGTGGCTCTTCTTCGGCGAAATCCGCCGCCGAGATCTGCTGAGTCACTTCTGGGCCAGCCTGGGTGACGGGAGCTTCTTCTTCGGCGTCGGGTACCTCGATTTCCTCAGTCGCTTCCGGGTCGGCAAGCAGGACGGCTTCTTCCTCCTCCTCTTCTTCTGCCACGCTCAGCACGGCAGGCATCTCTTCTTCCTCAAGGATCATGACGGCGGAAATTTCCGGTTCGATGGCGCTGGCCGTGTGGATTTGGAGGTTCCTGGCAATCTTGCGGAAGCTGGCGAGCGCCTGGGCGGCACTGGCCGGGCGGCCTGCTGGCTGCACGCACATGAGTTGCTCCACCCAGGCGCAGAGTTCGTCGCTGAGGTCGGGGCGCAGTTCTGCCAGTGGGACTTTTGGCGGGTAGAGGTGGGCGGTGATGACCTGGATTTTTTCCTCACCAGGGAAGGGGAACTGGCCCGAGAGAGTCTGGTAATAAATGCAGCCCAGAGCATAAAGATCGGTACGCACATCCACACGGCCGCTGCCAAATTGCTCGGGAGCCATGTAGTGGACGGATCCCTGCATGGAGTCCTGAGGGGCACCTTCCGGAGGCAGCATCTGGGAGAGACCAAAGTCAATGAGCCGGATCTCAAAATGACCGTCCCGGTTCCAGGGCAGCATGATGTTTTCTGGCTTGAGGTCGCGGTGGATCAGGCCCGCGTCATGTGCGGCGCTGATGGCCTCCAGGGTTTGTGTCACCAGCGCCTTGAAGCTGGGCATGTCCAGGGGGCCGTGGGCCAACCGATGGTCGAGCGTCTCGCCTTTGATCAGTTCCATCACTAGGTAGGCCCCGTCTTCATCATCGCCATATTCGAGGACGGTCACGATGCCAGGATGACGCAGGGCATAGAGCGCACGGGCCTCGCGGAGGAGGGAGTCCTTGTTGGCCGCATCCGTGTGCAGGCGTTTGATGGCCACGTCACGGTTCTGGGATTTGTCCCATGCTTGCAGGATGCTGCCGGTGCCGCCTGAGGCGAGCGTGGAAATGATTTGATAACGGTCGTTCATGATCGGGAACAAACTGACTGCCGCGAAGGAATGGAGCATCCAACTCGGACTTCAAGGCGGACGACTATAACGAAGCCAAACGGGCAGATTATGCTCCGTGAAGCGGGCGACGGGTCATTCATCTTTCAGCATGACCACGTCATGGGGGTGGGCCATGGCACGCAC
>DMMK01000224.1 GCA_003453085.1 Verrucomicrobiales bacterium | reverse complement strand
GAACTGACCCGCCTGGGCCAGAAGCCGAAGATGCGTGCTGGCGACGACAACTTCCTGCCAATCCCGATTCAGGAGCCGACCCTGCCATTGACCCCTGGCATGGCCCCTGTCGGTGGCAGCCTGCTGCCTCCTGTGACGGAAGAGAAATCCGCCCTGCTGCCAGTGCCTGCCGCGCCTGTGGCCCCCGGCATCCCACCACAGCCGCCCACGAGCCTGCCTGTGCCGCCGAAGCCTGCTGCCCCGGCCAATTGATCTGCCTTTTTTCTTTCCAGCCTGATCTTCTTTCTCTCCCGGATGAAAATTTCTCTCCTCGCCTGTGCCTTTGGTTTGGTGGTGTCTCTCACGGGCTGTGCGGGCTACCAGCTCGGTGGTCAGAAGCCTGCCCACCTCACGAATGTGACGAAGCTGGCCATCCCGACGTTTGAAAACCAGACGCTGGAACCCCGCCTGGGTTCGCTGGTGACCAATGCCATCATCAAGCAGATCCAGAACAGCGGCGGTTATGAGATCGTCTCCATGGAAGATGCGGAAGCGGTGCTGGATGGCAAGGTCATCAATGTGGATCGCTCCCAGTTCCGGTCAGACCGTCGCAACGTGCTCCGCACCTCGCAGCTCCTCATGACGCTGCGCACGGAATACGTCATCAAGGATGCCGGCAGTGGCAGCACCATCCATCGCGGCCGCAGCTCGGCCGATTCCTACACGATCCTGGATTCCAACGTTCAGAACTCCGAAGCGCAGGCGCTTGAAGACGCGGCCCAGCGTCTTGCCGCCAACGTCGCGGCCGACATCACCGAAGGCTGGTGATGAGCGAAAACGACCAGTCCCAGAATCCGGCGCCGGAAAGTCCCATCGAGGATCCCTGGCGCACGGATGAAGACTCCACGCGGGTAGCGGAAGACCGCCTGCCTGCCGAAGGGACGGCAGAGGAAGATGAGGCCTTGGCTGACTTCCTGCCCAGCAGTCTCCAGCCTGCCCTTTATTTGGTAGGCACGCCCATAGGCAATTTGGCGGACATCACGCTGCGCGGTCTCCACATTCTCAAGTCCGTCAGCGCCATCGCCTGTGAAGACACGCGCCATTCGGGCCGCCTGCTTTCGCATCATGGCATTCGTTCACGGCTCATCAGCCTGAATGAGCACAATGAAGCACGGCGCATTCCGGAAATCGTTGCCCAGCTTCAGCAGGGGAGCAGCGTGGCGCTCATTTCAGATGCAGGCATGCCCACGGTTTCAGATCCGGGGCAGCGCCTGGTGCAGAGTGTCGTGGCTGCAGGGTTACGAGTGGAAGGCATTCCCGGCCCGAGTGCCGTGCTCACAGCCCTTGCCGCCTCCGGCCTGCCGACCACTCCGTTTTATTTTGGCGGCTTTTTGCCGCATAAAAAAGGCCAGCGAAACACCGAGCTGACAGCAGCCGTGGGCCGAGACTGCACCAGTGTTTATTTCGAGAGCCCCTACCGCATCGTGGATACCTTGGCAATGATTGCGGAGCAGGCTCCAGAGCATCGGGTGGTGGTCGCACGGGAGTTGACGAAGAAGTTTGAGGAATTCCAGCGCGGTCCGGCCCGGAACGTGCTTTCTCATTACCAATCCAAGACACCCAAAGGCGAAATCACCCTGGTCATTGCCCCGCGTGAACTTCCGAAATGGGTGACCTGGTGACCTCCAACCTGGTTCCCATGACGAATGACGAAATCCGAACGCCCCGGCCGAGCCGAATGATGTGCGGTGCTCTGCCTGCCATCTTCTTTGCTCAGCCTCTTGGCGTTTTGATATCGGCCCTTTCGTGATGATCAGAACTGTTTTTCTACGCCACCCCTTCCTCTTATGATACCCGCCCCCTGCGACCTCGGCAATTCCAAGGACAGTCTCAAAAACTCCATTATCAATCATCTGCGCTTTACCCTGGGTGCCTATGTGGAGTCCGCCAGTAAGAACGATTGGTGGGTGGCCACCTGCCTGGCCATCCGGGACCGGGTGATGGATCACGCGACGAAGTCCCGCACCCTGCATCGCCAGTCCGGCGTGCGTCGTGTGCACTATCTTTCCCTCGAGTATCTCATGGGTCGGCTGCTGGAAAACAACCTGCGCAACTCAGGTCTTTATGAGTCCACCAAAGCCGCTCTCGGCGAGATGGGCAAGGACCTGGATGCGCTGCTGGATTGTGAGCCTGACATGGGCCTGGGCAACGGCGGTCTGGGCCGCCTCGCCGCCTGTTTCATGGACAGCCTCAGCACCGTGAATCTGCCGGCCATCGGTTACGGCATTCATTATGAGTTCGGCCTGTTCCGCCAGGAGTTTGTGAATGGTAAGCAGGTGGAACATCCGGATGCCTGGATGCGCGATGGCAGCCCTTGGAAAATCGCCCGCCCCAGCTACCGTCAGACGGTGCAGCTTTATGGCCGTGTGGTGCAGAAGTTTGATGACTGCGGGCACCCGCGCTCGGAGTGGGTGGAGACCAAAGCCCTGCTGGGTCTTCCTTGGGACATCCCTATCGTCGGTTATGACAGCCACACGGTGAACGTCCTGCGCCTCTGGCAGGCCCAGGCGGATGAAGACTTTAACTTCCAGGTCTTCAATGAAGGTAGCTATGTCGAGGCCCTGCGCGACAAGGCCATCGCCGAGACGGTCTCCAAAGTCCTTTACCCGAATGACTCGACCGAAAGCGGCAAGGAGCTCCGCCTTGTGCAGCAGTACTTCTTTGTCGCCTGCTCCCTAGCAGACATTGTTCGCCGCTTCAAAGTTGGTTATACCCTGCCATGGAGCGAGTTCCCCTCCAAGGCCGCCATCCAGCTCAATGACACTCATCCTGCCGTGGCCATCCCTGAGCTGATGCGCATCCTGGTGGACCTGGAAGGGCTGCCTTGGAACGATGCGTGGAAGATCTGCCAGGAAACATTCGCCTACACGAACCATACGCTGCTGCCTGAGGCCCTGGAGCTGG
>DMMK01000758.1 GCA_003453085.1 Verrucomicrobiales bacterium | reverse complement strand
CTCCAGGGAGTGGCCCTGGGCGAAAAGCTGTTCCATGACCGCCGCCTGTCCATCAACAGCAGCCAGTCCTGCGCGAGCTGTCACAGCCGCGGAGCTGCCTTCAGCGATCCGCGCCAGTTCAGTACCGGGGCGGAAGGGCAGATAGGTAAACGACATGCGATGCCGCTTTTCAACCTAGCCTGGGAGCAGTCCTTCTTTTGGGATGGCCGGGCCAAGAGCCTCCGGGAGCAGGTGCTGGCCCCCATCCAGGATCCGCATGAAATGAATGAGACGCTGGAGCGTGTGGTGCTCAAGATCGCGGATGCGAAAGAGGACTTTGCTGCCGCTTTTGGCAGCACCGAAATCACCCCGGAACGCATCGCCAAAGCGTTGGAGCAATATTTGTTAACCCTGGTCTCCCAGGAATCCCGTTTTGACCGCACGGTGCGCAAGGTGGCGCAGATGACGGAGGAGGAAAAACGTGGCCTGCAGCTCTTCGTGACAGAGTTCGACCCTGCACGCGGCCTGCGCGGCGCAGACTGTTTTCACTGCCATGGCGGCACCCTTTTCACCGATCATCAGTTCAAAAACAACGGTCTCGACCTCGTCCCTGCCGACCTGGGTCGGATGAAGGTGACCGGAAATCCGGCGGACCAGGGCAAGTTCAAAACACCAAGCCTGCGCAACATCGCAGTCACGGCCCCCTACATGCACGACGGTCGTTTTGCCACGCTGGAAGAAGTCGTGGAGCACTACAGCAGCGGCGTGAAGCGCAGCGAAACCCTGGACCCCAACCTGGCCAAGCATCCCGACACCGGCCTGCAACTGACAGCCGACGAGAAGAGGGCCCTGGTGGCCTTCCTCAAAACACTCACCGATGAGGAGTTCATCACTGAACCCGCCAAAGCCAAGATCGCCCGCCGACCATGATGATTTTTTTCCGTTCCGTGATTCTTCTGCTGCTGGCCCTTGGAGTCCCAGCCTTTGCCGCTGATGATCATGCCCTGTCAGACCTGCTTTCCGCCGAGGCGCAGATGCTGGCCCCCTCGTTCATCGTGCAGACCGGCCCTGCCCCGACACCGGCCCAGCGGAACCAGGTGGGCGTGTGGTCGCCTGTCATCAACTGGACACCCCATATCCCGGTCACAGCGGCAACGCTGCCGGACGGACGTCTGCTGACCTTTTCCTCCAACCAGCGCACCACCTTTCCGGTGGGGGCTGAGTTCACCTATGCGGCGGTGTGGAATCCGGCGACAGGGGTGTTCACCGAAATTAACAACAACCGTCACGACATGTTCTGCGGGGGCACGGTGCTGCTGCCGGACGGACGGCTGGTGGTCAATGGCGGGCGCAACACCACGCGGCTGACCAGCGTCTTTGACTGGCGCACCAGCCAGTGGGCGGTGATGCCCAACATGAACGATGGCCGCTGGTACAACACCAGTGTGGCGCTCACCGATGGCAGCATCTTCACCGTCACGGGCGATGGTGGCACCAATACGGCAGAACGCTGGACCGCCGCCAACAACTGGACACGGCTGAGCGGCATCAACTGGGCCACCGTGGTCAGCCAGCCAGGCTATGTGACACGCTGGCATCCGCTAATGGTGGTGGCCCCGGACGGCCGCCTTTTCCATGGCGGCCCCACACGCCAGATGAACTGGGTGACCACCTCTGGAACCGGCAGCCTAACCTATAGTGGCGTCAATGTTCCCGGCACCCATTTCCCAAAGGAGGGCTGCTTTGCCATGTATGGTGAGGGGCGAATCCTGGTGGCCGGCGGCTCGCTCAACACCAATTCCAATCCCAGCGACAGCTCCACCGGGACAAGCACCAACCTGGCCTTCACCATTGACATCCGCAGCGGTACGCCGGTGGTCGCAGCGACTTCCCCGATGAAGTATGTGCGCCAGTTTGCCAACTCCGTCATCCTGCCCAATGGCGAGGTGATGGTGATGGGCGGAAACTCCTCCGGCCTGAAGTTCAATGACACGGGCAGCATCCTGTCCCCCGAAATCTGGAATCCCACCACGGGTCAGTGGCGGGAGGTGACGGACATGAGCGTCCCGCGTAACTATCATTCCCTGGCCCTGCTGCTGCCAGACGGCCGCGTGTGGTCCGGCGGCGGCGGCCTCTCCGGCAACAGTGCCGACCATCGTGACGCCCAGCTCTACACGCCCCCGATGCTGTTCAAGGCCGATGGCAGCGCCGCCGTGCGGCCCGTGATCCAGCAGGCTCCTTCGTATGTGGGCACCGGCATGACCTTCACAGTGCAGGCCACACCAGGAATCACCAAGTTCAGCTTCATCAAAATGTCCTCGCAGACGCACTCGATGAACACCGACCTGCGCTACCTGAGCCTGCCCTTCACCGAAACTTCTCCCGGCCTCTATTCCGTCACCTCCCATGCCAACCTGAACGTGATGACCCCAGGCTACTGGATGCTCTTCGGCATTGGCGCAGACGGTGCTTACTCGGAGTCCAAAGTGATCCAGGTGGATCCTGCGACGGCGGTTTCCATCAGCAATCCCGGCAGTCAATTCAGCGCGATGAATGCCGCCACCGTCCTCGCCATCTATGGCATGGCCCCAGGCAATGGCACCCTGAGCTTCAGCGCCAGTTCCCTGCCCCCCGGGATGGTCATCCAAAGCAGCACGGGCATCATCAGCGGCACCCCTTCCGCCACGGGGACCTACACCTCACGGGTGACCGTGACGGACGGCATCACCAGTGCCAGCGCCGAGTTCGCCTGGACGATCACTCCAGCCAATGTGAGCCATGACTTTGCCACCTTCAGTGGCAGCAACAGCAGCCTGCAGCTCAATGGCAGTGCCAGCATCAATGGAGGCATCCTGCAATTAACCCCCAATGGAGCCAACCTGGCGGGGGCGGCCTTTTTGAAAACACCGGTGCCGGTCTCTGGCGGCACTTCGTTCAGCACCCGTTTTGTTTTCCGGATGAACGGCGCAGGCGACGGGGCTGACGGCATGACCTTTGTGCTTCAAAATGACCGGCTCGACGCCACCGGAAGCGCGGGCGGTGGCCTGGGCTATGAAGGCCTGATCGAAAGCCTCGCCATTGAGCTGGACACGTACGCGGGCGGATCCGACCCCAACGCCAACCACATCGGCGTGCTGACCAATGGCATCATCTCCCCGCACCTCACCACCTACACAGCCCCTTTTGACCTGGAAAACGGAGCCAGCCACACCCTGTGGGCAGAGTATGACGGCACCACCAACACCCTGCGTGTTTACCTGGCCCAGGGAGTCGTCACCGCACGCCCGGCAACCCCGGTGATGACCACCACTGGGCTGGACCTGACCTCTCTGCTGGGAGCCAGCGCCTGGGTCGGTTTCACCGGCGCCACGGGAGGCAGCACCAATACTCATGAGGTACTGGCCTGGAGCTTTTTCAGCAATGCCTTTGCCCTGCCTACCGCCCCGGTCATCACAAGCCCCGGCCCGCAGAGCGGGGTGATGGGCATCGCAGTGACCCGCCCCATCACGGCCACGGACATCAACCAGGATGTGCTCACCTTCAGCGCCACAGGTTTGCCCCCCGGTCTAACCATCAGTCCAACCACAGGCATCATCAGCGGCACCCCGACCGCCGCAGGCAGCTACACGCCCACAGTGACGGTGACCGATGGCAATACCGCCCCTGCCAGCACCAGCTTCTCCTGGGTGGTGAACAGCACCCTGGTGCTGCAACCGCTGACCACGACC
>DMMK01000407.1 GCA_003453085.1 Verrucomicrobiales bacterium | reverse complement strand
AGGTCCAGGACTGCTGTGGCCACGTTGGCAAACTGAAAGCGGGAATTGGCGGAGAAGGCATTGGCTTTGCCAGCACGAAGAACACCTGCATCAATCAGCGTACTGCCGAAGTAGGTATTGGCGACCGTGGGATTGAGGATCAAAACCCCGGTGTTCAGCTTCTGCAAGGTATGACGGTTGGTGTCCGTGCCCGCAGCCCCAGTGATGTTGCCGGTAATGGTGTCCGTGGTGGTGGTATTCCAGCGCAGGCTGCCAGTGTTGTCTGCGCCAGAGTTGCCGTAGATTTCGATGTTGCCCGCCTTGTTGATGGCACCGGCATTGCCGATGGTCAGGCGCCCGTTGGCCACTGTCGTCGTACCCGTGTAGGTGGAGGCGGTGCCGTTGAGCAGCAGTTCGGAGGTACCAGCCTTCACCACATTGACCGCATCCGTACCGTTATTCACGATGTTGGAGGTAATGGTCAACACGTTCTGAGACTGCCAGATGTAGAGGCTGTCAGCGATGCCGTTGGCGGTGCCGCCTGCAGTCAGGCTGCCCCCAGTAATGCTGGAGGCATTGTTGTCATTTTTCAGGATACCGCCCGAAGCGATGTTCAATGTGGTGCCCGCGTTCTGCGTCACGCTGAATGCGCCTCCATTAAATTTCAGGGAGTTGATGGTGCCAGAGGTCACGGCAGACACAGTACCTGCGATGCGCACGTTGTTCGTGGCAGCAGGGGCAGTCCAAGCACCGGTACGATCCGTGTATGCCGTCAGGGCGGTGGCTGTGGCAGCTCCGTTTCCAACAAGCCAGTCGGTGTTATTAAACACGGCCCAGCCGCCCAGCATGCCGTTTTCATTGGCTTGGGAGGTGGTGAAGAAACCCGCGGTGTTGATGTTGAGCAGGGCGTTTGGGCTCGACCGGCTGATGGCACCGACGTTGATGCTAGCGGTGGTGCCGCTGCGCAGGATCTGATTGAGGCCGGAGCCGAGGTTGAGGCCATTGACCACCTGGGTGAAGGTGGACCCGCCCTGGACGGTGACCGTACCACGGTTGAGGTTAAGGCTGCTGCCGCTGTGAATACGGTTGGCGGCCGAGGTGTAGTCCAAGATCAGCGCCGAGTTATTGACGGTGGTGGCTCCAGTAAAGGTATTGGCGCCGCCAAGGTTGACGGTGCCGCCGAGGCCGTTGATCCCAGGATTGATGGTCAGACCTGTGCCTGTGCCCGTGATGTTGGATACGACCTGCAGGGTGCGGCCCTGGGCGACGCTCCAGTTCGCTGCGCCAGCATTGTCGAGCGCCAGCGTCATGGTGCCGCCAGTGTTGTTGTTGATCACCAGGTTCTGGGTGGCACGGGACAGGTCAATGCCTGCCGAACCTATGCGCAGGGTCTGGTTCTGGCTGGCGTTGTTTTGCAGGGTGATGATGCCGCCGGGATTCCACACACGCAGCCCCTGCACAGCCAGGGTGCTGTTGGCGACGTTGGAAATGCGGAAGGTTGAGGCCGCTGTGATGTCGTTCTTAAACAGCAGGATGTCCGAAGCCGTAGGCTCCGAATTGTCCGCGTAATGGGCACCAGGAAGAACAATGGTCGGCGAAAGATAGGTGTTGGACCCACTGTTCGTTTTCACCAAGACCTCGCCATTGCTCTGCAGCGAAAAAGCAAGATTGGCAGCAATCATCAATACCGTCACTGGCACGCGCAGCCGATGGCGCAGAGTGTGCATCATCTGCTCAGACACATTGAGCTGCGGATGGTTTTTTTTCATATGAGTGGCGGGTAAAGAGTTCAGTTGCTACCAAAGTTAGACGGGAGCGAGCCGTCAAACTCATTACAACTTTGCTTAAAATTCGTAATTCGTTGAAATCCAGCACCTTGAATCAGGCAAACGAGACTTGATTCGGCCCCAAAAACAGCATTTCCACCACGCGCAACGCGTGAAGAAGACCTGCAAAAGGGGGTTGGGGGCAGGATAATCACCGATTTTTAGATTATTGACTATGTAATCACAAAGTCATGTCAGACTCCAAGCACAATTTTTTCTTATCCTGCGAATTCCCCCAAATTGGCCGATCTCAAGCTACAAAGGAATCGCATCGTTATTTTTTGGGCTTTTCTTTAACCCTGCCCAATGGATGGCTTGCCTACGTTTTCGAACGGGTAAAAGACTGATATAAAAATCCTTTATTTTAACAACCCTTTCTCACGAAAAGCTTAGCAAACACCTCTCTTCCACACAAAACACGGGGCTTAGATCCTCCATTTTATGAGGCTGGCTCCGGCTCGATGATGACTTCGCTGCGGATGGAGGCGGCGATGAAGCAGCGGCGGTGCGCCTCGTGATGCAGGTGCTGGACCTGGGTCGGGGTGGGCAGCACTTCACCGCTCCAGGTCACCCGAGGCCGGAGGGTGATGCGGCTGACCCAGGGGATGCCAGCATCATTTTTGGTCATCACTCCGGCGGCCTCGTCTTCATAACTGTCGGCGATGAAGCCGGCATCCACCGCGACATGGAGGAACCACAGCATGTGACAACTGGAGACGGAAGCGACGAAGGCCTCCTCCGGATCCACGCTGGCTGCATTGGACCAGGGGGCGGGCACGAGGCAGGGAGACGGGGAGGCCGGGACGACGGCACCGCCATCGAAGGCCCAGATGTGTTCACGCGAATAGCAGCGCTCAAGAAAATCCGGACCGCTGCGGGTCCAGCGAATGGTGGCTAGGTGCTGGGACATGGTGGGTGGGTGGCGGCAGAGATTGGTCGGTCTGCCGCTGAAAGTGCAATTCAGGATTCAAATCGCGAATCAGGCTGAGAACGGCCTTGCCAGCCTTTCGTTGAACCGGGGATCAAAAAGTGCTGCCGGAGAGGAACCGCCCACTCACCCGACCTG
>DMMK01000410.1:3831-3994 GCA_003453085.1 Verrucomicrobiales bacterium | reverse complement strand
TGGCAGCACCAATGAAATGGGCGATACCGCAGCGACGGGGGTGATGGGCACGCATGATCTGCACGCCACCATCCTGCACCTGCTGGGCATCAATCATGAGCGCCTCACCTATCGTTATGCAGGGCGCAACTTCCGTCTCACGGATGTGGCGGGGGGAGGGGGG
>DMMK01000410.1:0-3693 GCA_003453085.1 Verrucomicrobiales bacterium | reverse complement strand
GTGGCGGGTGAAGTGGCGAAGGATATTCTGGCCTGAAGGATGGTGGCCCTCTCAAGTGCTGGCCTTCAGCCGGGATTCGTGCTTTGATCCCAGCCACATGAACCGCCGCACCATCCCCTCGCTCCAGATGAGTGACTATGGGCAGGACAGCCTGCGTGAGCAGGGGGTGGTGGTGATGCCTCTGGAGCTTTCCATGAGCCAGGAACCGCAGCGGCTGATTCCCCATTTTCATGACTTCTTCCAACTCTTCCTCATTCAGGGACCGGCGCGGCTGATGCACGATTTCCGTGAATATGATGTCACTGGCATCACGCTGTTTTTCCTCAGCCCAGGGCAGGTGCATACCATTTACCCGCGTGCGGCCTCCATGCGCGGCACGGTGGCCTCGTTCACTCAGGCGTTTTTTGATCATCAGTCGCCACCGCCCAGCATGCTGGTGGAGCTGCCCTTTTTCTTCGCCCCAGGTGCCGCCCCCTGGTTCCAGGTCAAGAAGAAGGAGGCAGGTCGCCTCCTAGAGCTGTTTGCAGACCTGCAGCGTGAGTATGATGGTGGCAGGCGTGGTGTCATGGAAGTGTTACGTGCCCTTCTGCGCATCCTGTTTATCGAGGCGAGCCGTCTGGATGCCGCAGGTCATCCAGGGACCGAACCCACCCGTGCCGCCCTTCTCGCGCGTCAGTTTCATTTGGCCTTGGAGCATCATTTCCGCGAGTGGCAGGCACTGGCTCCTTACGCGAAGCAGCTCGGAGTTACGGTGAACCATTTGAATGACATCATTCACCAGGAGACAGGCCACTCGGCCGGAGAGCTGATCCGCCACCGTCGTTTGCTGGATGCGAAGCGCCTGCTGCTGCATTCGGACCTCAGCATTTCGGAAATCGGTTATCAGACAGGCTTTCAGGATCCCTCCTACTTCAGTCGCTTTTTCCGCCGTTATGCCGGTGACACACCCGCTGAGTTCCGGGAGGCAATCCGAGAAAAATACCATTGAGACCCGGATGATCACCAGGGCTGCCCTTTGAGTTCCGGCGACTTCTTGGGAAGAGTCATCGTCCCTATGAATGAGACTGTGATCGAGGAGGCCCCCCCGCTGGTGAGGCCCCAGCAGAATGCCACGGAAACCGTGTTTGCGCTGCTTTTTGCCATCAGCTTTGCCCACATGCTGAATGATACCATTCAGGCCCTGCTCCCGGCGATTTATCCGGTGCTCAAAGAGTCCTACGGGCTCACCTTTACCCAGCTGGGTCTCATCACGCTGACATTCCAGGTCACCGCTTCCCTGCTGCAGCCGCTGGTCGGTTACATCACGGACAAAAAGGCCATGCCCTACTCCCTGCCCGTGGGCATGGGCATGACCTTGGTCGGCCTGCTGTCGCTGTCGCAGGCGCACAGTTTCCCGACGATTCTCATCTCTTCCGCCCTGGTGGGCGCAGGATCTGCCGTGTTTCACCCGGAGGCTTCGCGCATCGCCCACATGGCGGCGGGACGTCGGCGCGGACTGGCCCAGTCGCTCTTCCAAGTGGGCGGCAATGCGGGCACCTCCATCGGCCCTTTGCTGGCTGCATGGTTCATCGTGCCGCATGGTCAGGCAGCTCTGTCGTGGTTCTCCATCATTGCCATGATCGGCGTGCTGGTGCTGTTCCAGGTGGGGCAGTGGCAGGCGCGTAACCTGCACCGCATCCACCGGCGGCGTGGGCCTGCTGCGGGCGTTGCCAGTGAGGCGCCGGCAACAGGGCGCGTGGCCTTTGCCGTGGCCGTGCTGGTGGTGCTGATCTTTTCCAAGTACGTCTATCTGGCCAGCCTAACCAATTACTACACCTTTTACCTGATGGACCGTTTTCAGGTCTCGGTGCAGCAGTCGCAGTATTACCTGTTTGTCTTCCTCTTCGCGGTGGCGGCGGGTACCATCATCGGCGGCCCGGTGGGGGACCGCATTGGCCGCAAGCAGGTCATCTGGGTCTCCATCCTGGGGGTGGCTCCCTTTGCCCTCTGGCTGCCGCATGCCGGGCTGCTGACCACGGCGATTTTGACAGTGATCATCGGTCTGGTGCTGGCCTCCGCCTTTTCCGCCATCCTGGTGTATGCGCAGGAGCTCATGCCTGGCAAAGTGGGCATGATCGCAGGGCTGTTCTTCGGTCTGGCCTTCGGCATCGCAGGCATCGGTTCCGCTGTGCTCGGGGCCATGGCGGATAGCCAGGGCATCAACTTTGTGTTCCGTGTCTGTGCCTATCTCCCCCTGCTGGGTCTGCTGACGGTGTTTTTGCCGGACGTGGAAACAGCGAAGGAGAAGTGATCCCGGGAGTCTTTGGCGGTCAGCCTTTGGGCAATATGCACTGGCTTGAACCGCCAAAGGTTGAACATCGTCACTGCCCCCAGGCTTGCATCTTCGCCGCAGCATGATTGTGTGAACACCCGACCATGAAAGACGACCCCACGGTGCCTAGCGAAGCACGTTTTGAGACCCGAGCCATCCACATCGGCCAGGATTACCGCAGCGAAACGGGCGCGGTGATTCCGCCGATTTACATGACCTCGACCTACGAGACGGGGAATCCTGGCGGATTTGACTACACGCGCAGCGGCAGCCCGAATTACCGGAATCTCCAAAACACCCTGGCCAGCCTGGAGAATGCCCAGCACTGCACCGTCTTCGCCAGTGGCGTCTCTGCCATCACGGCCATCGCCTTTGGCCTGAAAGCTGGGGACACTATCGTCTCCGAACAAAACATCTACGGCTGCACCTATCGCCTGTTTGAGCGCGTGCTGCGGAAGTTCAACGTGGAGATCGAGTATGTGGATCTCGCGAATCCGGCGAACTACGCCCGCATCGCCGAGATCAAGCCAGCCCTCGTATGGCTGGAGTCTCCCACGAACCCGCTGCTCAAGATTTTGGACATTGGTGCCATCGCAGAGGTGGCCCACAGCGTCGGCGCCACGGTGGTGATGGACAATACCTTTGCCTCCAGCCTGTTGCAGCGTCCGCTGGATCTGGGGGCCGATCTCTCCCTGCTCAGCACCACGAAGTACACGAACGGTCACTCCGATGCCCTCGGTGGTGCGGTATGCTCGAATTCGGCCGAGTGGCAGGAAAAGATGATCTTTGCCCAAAAGGCCCTCGGTTTGCAGCCCAGCCCGTTTGATTCCTGGCTGACCTCTCGCGGCGTGAAGACCGAGGCTCTGCGCATGGAGCGCCACAGTGCCAATGCGCTGGAGCTGGCCACCCGCCTGGAAGCCCGGGCAGATGTGAAAAGTGTGCGTTACCCCTTCCTGCCTTCGAACCCTCAGTATGAGCTGGCGAAGAAGCAGATGAGCGCGGGCTCGGGCATGCTGTTGGCTGACTTTGGGCACACGCAGGAACAGGCCCTCGCTTTCATCCGCAGACTGCGCCTTTTCACACAGGCCGAAAGTCTGGGCGGCATCGAATCCCTGGTGTGCCATCCAGCCACCATGACTCACGCCTCGATCCCCAAAGACATCCGCGAAGCCGCCGGTGTCACCGATGGCCTCGTGCGTTTCTCCGTCGGCATTGAGCATGTGGAGGATCTGTGGGCAGACATCGAGCAGGCCTTGAAAGCCTGATCTCGCCCCCGCCGTCTCTCAGCCCACTTTCCCCCCTTTCTTTGACGTGGCACTTCGCATTCATACCGCCATCACACACGGTGAAATTGATAACACCGAGCGCGGTCGCGTCCGTGG
>DMMK01000066.1 GCA_003453085.1 Verrucomicrobiales bacterium | reverse complement strand
AACATCCAGCAGAACCAGATCATCAAGATCTTCACCATCGCCAGCGTGCTGTTCATGCCGCCGACGCTCATCGCCAGCCTGTATGGCATGAATTTCGAGCACATGCCGGAGCTGAAGCTGCCCTGGGCCTATCCCGCCGTGATCTGCCTGTTGGTCATTTCCGCCCTGCTGCCCATCTGGTTCTTCCGGCGCAAAAAGCTGCTCTGATTTTCCCAGTGCCCTGGTTCACCCATGGGACCAGCGCCCGGGACTGGCGGATACGAGGCAGGCCGCCGAAATTGGACTTTCGATGTGACTCGCCCTCACCCCGCGTCCACTCTGACTGCGCAAACCCATCCCGATGCCATGAACCATCCCCTGGTCTCCTACCCCCAGAATCCCGACACCCCGACTTCGCACCTGCCCTTCAGCCCCAGCGTGATCGTGGGCGACCTAATCTTCGTTTCAGGCCAGGCTTCCGTGGATGAAACCGGCAAGATCGTAGGAGACAACTTTGAAGGTGAATTTCGCCGCTCCGTGGAAAACCTGCGCAAGGTCCTGGAGGCTGCCGGCAGCGACCTGGCCCATGTTGTGCAGACCCGCAACTACGTGCGCGATGCGGAGGATGTGGCCACGTTTAACCAACTGTATCGCGAATATTTCAGCGCCCCCTTCCCTGCCCGCACCACCATCACGAATTGCCTGCCACCTTCACTGCGTTATGAGATCGAGGCCGTGGCGGTGAAAGCATCTGCACCCGCAGAATAGTTGTCAGAAACTGCTTTGGATAAAGATCCATAGAGAGTCATCGCAGCCAGCCCATGCTGTCCAGCCATTCGGCACAGCGCGCTGGCCAGGCGTTGATAGGCTGTTTGTTATCCCTCATGCCGAAGCCGTGTCCGCCAGCGGAAAAGAGGTGCAGTTCGGCGGAGCGTTTTTGCTTTTTGTATTCCAGGTACAGCAGGGTGGCGGCGACGGGGTTGTTGCCATCATCGCTGGCGCAGGCGAGGAACATCGGAGGCGCATCGGCCGGGACGTTGAACGCAGGATTCAGCTTGAAGGGATCAGCAGGATCCAGGAAACCGCCACCATAAATCATGACGCCAAAATCCGGACGTTGGGCAGCCGCATTGGCATCCCGGTCACAGGCCAGATGCGCCAGCAAATTGCCCCCTGCACTGAAACCGAGGAGCCCCACGCGCTTCGGGTTCAGCTTCCACTCGGTGGCATGCTGGCGAATGATCTCCAGGGCCTTTTGCGCGTCCTGCACCGGTTTTTCATATGGAGCGGCTTCGTCCCGTGTCGGTGTGCGATAGGTGAGTAGGATACCCGTGACACCCAGGGTGTTCAGCCATTCGCAGACCTGCGTGCCCTCATGCACGGCGGAAAGAAAAGCAAATGCCCCGCCAGGAGCGACAATGACACTCGTTCCATTGGGTTTGTCTGGTCGGTAAACCGTGATCGTCGGGGAGGTAACATTCGTCACCGTGCTCTTGCCCGCCCGTTTCTGAATGAACTCCGCCGTGGCGGCGGACGGGGCCTTCATCTCTCCCGGCGCGCCCTCAGGCCACAGGGGCAGGGTCAGCGGCTCGGCGGCAGAGAGGCTGAGCGTCAATAGGGGAAGGAGTATCCATTTCATGGAAGAGCATGAACGCTCCATCCCCATGCTTACATGCCAGTTTTGTGACCTACTTCGCAGTGTAGCCGCCATCCACCGGCAAATTCACGCCCGTGATGTAGCTGGAGGCCTCGCTGAGCAGAAAGACCACGGAACCGCCGAGATCATCGTCATCGGCCATGCGATTGAGCATCGTGTGCTCGCTGTAGCGCTGCACAAAAAGCTCCGGCTGATTGTTGAAAAAGCCGCCAGGGGCCAGGCAGTTCACCCGTACATTTTTCGGCCCATAGAGCGCGGCATAAAAGCGCGTGAGATTCAGCATGCCACCTTTGTGGAAGAAGTAGTCCGGCGGCATGTCGCCCATACTGGTGCCCGCATAGAGCTCATAGCTGGGGCCAATCATGCCCTGGATGCTGCCGATGTTGACGATGCTACCCCGCCCTGCTTCGGCCATGGCCGTGCCAAAGTGGCGGTGCATCAGCATCAGGCCCGTGGCATTCACCCGCATGGAGTCCTCCCACTGTGCCACACTGCCGAGGGTGCCTTTCATCGGGCGCAGCACGGAGTTGTTCACCAGGCCATGCAGCGGGCCAAACCGGGCCTCAATGCGCGCTCGGAGATCCAGGATGGAGGCTTCATCGCCCTGGTCAAAGGCTTCGGCATGGACCCGGTGGCCCAGGGCCGTTTCGGCAGCCGCCACGGCCTGAAGGTTCTCCGCGCCGCGAGAGGCGATGATGAGGGTGGCCCCGGCCTCGGCCAGGGCAGACGCCAGCCCCCGGCCAAAGAGCCCGGCGGCACCGGTGAGAAGGACGGTCTTGTCCTTGAGGGAAAAGGAAGGGAGCATGATCGTTATTTATTGGCGTAAACGGAATCGGCGGTGCCCTGACCGGCAGCGCCGTGGAAATCAGTGACCATTTTACGCATGGCATTGCCCAGTTCGATCACATCCGCCCCGAGGGTGAAGATGCGGGTTCCTTCGGCGATGACTTCCTCCTTTTGACCAAAGAGGGATGCCACGGCGACATGCTTGCCATGTTTCAGGGCCGCCGCAGCCACCCGCTTGCGCGCGGCGACGACGTCCGGGTGCGTGGCCTGGCCGAGCAGACCCACACGGTGGCTGTAGTCCCCTGCCCCAAACAGCAGGGCATCGTAACCGGGCACGGCGGCGATCTCCTCCACCTGCTCCAGGGCCTCCGGAGATTCGATCTGGAGAATAACCAACTTTTCGGTATTGCAGTGGTGCACGTATTCGGCCAGCGACACCTGACAAAAGAGGCCGTCCATGTTGCCGCCATCGAGCGCCTTGCTGCCAATCGGGCGGCAGCGCACCATGTCCACCACCTGCCGGGCCTCCTCCGCGCTGGTGATGTGCGGGACCATGATGCCGGTGGCATCGCACTCGAAGGGTTTCACATACTCGCTGTAACCGCCCTTGTTCACCCGCACGATGGTGTCCATGTCATAGAGCTTGGCCGCACGGATCTGGTGCTCCAGGTTCAGCCAGTCATTGGGCACATGCTCATTGCACAGCCACACCGCACTCGCTCCGGCCAGTCCCGCCAGCTCCACAATGCGGGGATCACCCAGGTTCAGTTTGATGACCGTGCTGTTTTGACCGGCGCGAATTTCGCGGAGGATGCGGGAGGGGCGGAGTTTCATGTATGTGTTTCGGAAAGAATATCGGCAATGTGAATGATCGCCCCATTCTGCTCGCGGCTGCGCCGTCCAGCAATGATGACCGCCATCAGTTCCACGGTTTCGTCAAAGGGCAGGGGACGCGCACCCGTTTGCAGCATGTCGATGAACGCCACCAGTTGCCCGCGAAAAGCATTGTAAGTATCCGTGAGTCGCAGCGGCAGCTGCCCCTGCGTACCATGAAGA
>DMMK01000642.1 GCA_003453085.1 Verrucomicrobiales bacterium | reverse complement strand
TGGAAAAAGTTCATGCAAGAGGACCAGGGTCCGGATGCGCTGTCCCAGCTCTGCTCGCGCATGGAGGGTCTGTTTCTGCCGCGGGCCTTTGGCCTAGAGACCGAGCTGAAACAGCTCGCCCGCCTGCTGTCCCTGGCCGACCGGCCCAGCATTCTCCTGCTCGGCCCGGCGGGTGTGGGGAAAACGGCGCTGGTGCAGGAGCTGGCCCGGCAGCGGGGCGAACATGGCCTGGGCAGACAGCCATTCTACCGCAGCAGCGGCACCCGCCTCATTGCCGGTGCCTTTGGGGCGGGCATGTGGCAGCAGCGTTGTCAGGAACTCATCGAAGCAGCGCGCGACCAAAAGCTGGTGCTGTACCTGGGCAATCTTTTTGAGCTGATGAATGTGGGCCAGAGCAGCGCGGGCAGCGAAAGCATCGCCAGTTTTCTGCGGCCTTATCTGGTGCGACGAGAGGTTCAGATCATCGTGGAATGCACGCATGAGCAGATGGCCATTGTGGAGAAGCAGGACCCTCGTCTGGCCGATGCCTTCCGCACGCTGAAACTGGAGGAGCCCCAGCCTGAAAAGGCGGAAGCGCTGCTGCTGGCGGCCTCGCTGGGCATGGCAGGCAATGCCGCACGATTCACCCGGCCGGCTCTGGTACAGGTGACCTCCCTGCATCGCCGTTACATCAGTTACTCGGCCTTTCCGGGCGCACCGCTGCGCTTCATGAAACGTCTGCATGAAAACACGCCCTTAGACCGACTGGTGGAAGAGGCGGATGTGTATGCCGCCTTCTCCCGCGAGACCGGCATGCCGCACGCCCTGCTGGATCCAGAAGCCGCGCTGGATCTGGAGACTACCCGCGCCTGGTTTCAAGATCGCGTGCAAGGGCAGGGGGAAGCGACGGAGGCCGTGATCTCTGTCATCGCACAGATCAAGGCGGGACTCTCGCGGCCCAACCGCCCCCTGGCGTCCCTTTTGTTCATCGGGCCCACGGGCACGGGCAAAACCGAGATGGCCAAGGCCCTGGCCCAGTTCCTTTTTCAAAGTAGCGAGCGCATGATCCGCCTGGACATGAGCGAGTATGGCCAGCCGTGGAGCGCGCAACGGCTGGTGAGCGGCAGTCACGATGGCCGAGAAGGCCTGCTGACCTCCGCCATCCGCGAGCAGCCCTTCAGCGTGCTGCTTCTGGACGAGTTTGAAAAAGCGGACCCGGCGGTGTTTGATTTGCTGCTTCAATTGCTAGGCGAAGCGCGCCTGACCGACGCTGCAGGGAGAACGGCGGACTTCAGCAACTGCGTGGTCATCATGACCTCGAATCTGGGAGCGCAGGATTTTTCCAAAGGCCGCATGGGTTTCAACAGCAGCGGCAGCACGCTGAACGATGCAACGGACCACTTCACCACAGCCGTGCAGAAGGCTCTGCGGCCGGAAATGTTCAATCGCATTGACCGCATCGTGCCTTATCAGCCTCTGACGGAGGAGGTCGTCGTGGCGCTGACTCGCCGGGAGATCGCCACTGCCGCTCTGCGGCCTGGCTTTATCAGCACGGGCCTGCGGCTGGAGGTCAGCGAAGCGCTCATTCAGCACCTGGCCCGCGAGGGGTATGATCCACGTTACGGAGCGCGTCCCTTGAAACGTCGGGTGGCGGAGCACTTGCTGGCCCCCATCTCAGCGCGCCTCGCGGAGGGCTTGGCTGAAAAAAGCCTGTTGAGCGCCGATCTGGATGCCACCGGAAAGATTGTTTTGCAGATCATTAAGCCTGGCTCAAACATGGAGGAGAAACAGGCCAAGCAAAACCTGCGCGATCGCCTGCGCAGCAGTGCCGCACTGCGCGAAAGCTATGAAAAACTGCGCAGCAGCACCATGGTTAGCGGACTGCAAGGCAGGCTGCGCATGATGCATCAGAGGCAACGGGCAGCTCAACCGAAGATCAAGGGCAGACAGGCATGGACATCGCATGATCCCGAGTCGCAAACGTTGAAGAAGTGCCTGGACCGAATTGAGCATGAGGCGGACAAACAGCTCAGTCATGAGGAGGAACTCATCCTGGCCCTGCACCACAACGACTTAACGGTTCTCAACCGCCGGGATCCTCTGTTGCGAGGCGATCTTGAGAAAACCGCGCTGGAGGCCCATGCCCCGTGGCAGCCATCGCCAAAGAGCCTCATTCTGATGATTCAGGGCAGTCCGAGAAGCAGCCTCCTGGACTTTGCCCGGATGTACCAGTCCATCGCCCAGGAACTCGGCGGGCAGGTGAGGGCGGGCCTGTTTTACAAAACGACTCCGGTACATCTTCTCAGCGCAGACGGTCTACTGGCCTTTGTCCACTCGCCAGAAAAAGCCAGTGAGCAGGCGGCCCTGTGGGAGGAGGCCCCTGGCAAAATAGCCGCCGTGGCTCTGTGGGTTCAGGGGGGGCAATCCACGATGTATCTGAAAGACGAGGCTGGCCTGCACCTCATGAAGGCCAGCCATAGCAAAGAAGACGAACCGGAAAAACCCGCGCGGCTGAGTGAGAGAAAAACCCAGCAGACAGAAAAGAACTGGACCTGCAGGGTGGAGATCACCGTGCCAGAAGGGGACCTCCGCGACCTGAGCCATTTCATGCTGCCTGCGGCCACCTTTGCGGGCCCGCCGAATCTGGAAAAGGGTGTCTTGCGACGTCACTACGACCCCAGCCGCATGATCGTGCGCGACGGCCCCACGGGCGAACGGGTGGCGGGCGGATTTCAATCCTCCTGGCTGCTGCGTCATCTGCATGAAACCGTGCTGAAGGAGGCGCTGGCATGAATCTGCGCCTCTCCATTCCTGTCTATGTGGACCATCATCGCGATGAGTCTGGGAAAACTCGTTTCCGTGCCCGGCCCCTCTTTGCCACGCAGTGGTCTGAGGATGAAACGGACGTCCGTGAAGACCGTGCCTTAAAGCGCCTCGGCGAGATCCTGCGCAAGCGGCTGAATGAGGAGATGCTGTCGCCAAACCACGGTGGCCTTCTGCCCTGGACATTCTCCCCTGCCGTCAGCGGACAGAGCGTGCGGCTGCGGATTGAACTGCGCCGACAGTCCTTTGAGGGAAGCTTTTACGTGGCGGTGTTTGAGGGGGCTGGGCGGCGTCTGGTTCTGCTGCCACGCGGAGGTGGGCTGACCTTAGAGTGGCCCTCGGGAACCCGCTTGGAAGACGAACTGCGGCGCGTGCTCACCGAGCATTTGCGCAAACTGGAAAAGGAGGACGAGACAGACTTCGATCCCAAACCCTGGCTGGCCGGCAGCCAGCCGCACCTGAGCCATATCAGCGTGGTGCTTTCAGGCGGCCAACGCCTTCCCTCGCCAGCTTCTCGCAAACTGGCCCTGGGGCAGGAAGAGCCGATGAATGGAGGCCGGGAGCTGCGCAAGGTGGGCCGCTGCCTGGAGCAGCTTTATCCGAATGACCTGCAACGTGCGCTGCTGCGTGAAGCCGAGGTGAAGGAACTCCTGTCCTGGTTTGGCCAGCGCAAATCCCACGTACCGATGGTCCTGCTCGTTGGCCCATCAAAGGCAGGCAAGACGGCCCTCATTCATGAATG
>DMMK01000094.1 GCA_003453085.1 Verrucomicrobiales bacterium | reverse complement strand
GGTTACCAGGCCCTCAGTGCCAAAACTGGTGTCCAGGGTGCCGTCTGCCAGCAATCGGCTCAGGCTTTCCCCTGCCACGATGATTTTGCCGTCAGGGAGTTCTGCCACGGCCTTGAAATCGCGGGAATATAGCCCTGTCTGGAAGGCTGCGTGTGCGTATCCGTCATTGTCGAACGAAGTGTCCAACGGTCCGTCGGCATTGAGTCGATAAACCGTCACTTGGGTTTTGCCATCAAATGACTGGCTACCAGCCAATAGAATGCGACCGTCTGTATCACAGAGGATATCTTTAGCAAAAAAGGCGGACAGAGGCTCTTCAGGAATCAAAAAGCCGTTGCCCGCAAAATTACTGTCCAATGTGCCATCGGCCAAAAGACGTGTCAGGCAGAATTTTGTCGGGCCGATTATGCCAGACTTTCCACCAGGGCCCGAAAGCACTATTTTACCCTCGGCTTGAATGGCAACTCCTATCGGGTCAATATTAAAATCACTCAACGCACCAGGTGTGACAATAACCTTTCCCGAGCCTCCCAGGCTGGTATCAAGCATTCCGTTTGGGAGGTACCGCGCCAGGACCACATGTGAGCCAGTCGTGCCAGCCATGACCAGTTTTCCGTCGGACCCCAAAGCCATGCTCCCAAGTCTGTGAATGTGGGTGGTTCCGAAAGTGGTCGTTAATCTCCCGCTACCATTAAAAGTCGTGTCTAGGCTGCCATCTGGGTTCAGACGTAGAAGTCCAAAGTTCCCGATAGGCACGGGCGGTGCGGAGGTATTTTCGGAGAGACCACCGATGACAATTTTACCGTCCGGTTGGAGCAATATCGTTTTATAAGACTCCATGGCATTAAATCCATTGAAGCGGAGGTCCGCAGGGGCTGTTGCAAAGTCAGGGTTTCCGTCACCATTTGGACCATGACTGTAAAGACTCAGAAATCCGCCAATCGTCACTGCCACGACAGTTTTGCCATTAGGGTAAACCACGAGTCCCAGCGGGCTACCGCCACCGTGAGAAATCGTCCGTAGAGCCACCCCCTCAGTCCCAAATGTTGAGTCGAGACTGCCATCACCATGGTATCGAATAAGTGCGTAGCCTTCATGAGCCGCTTTGGTTGCGAGGACGACAATCTTGCCATCTGGGAGTAAGCCTATGCCATGGGCAGCCGAATCACCCAGATCTGTGGTGACCATCCCAGCCGTGCCAAATTGGGCATCCAACTGACCATTGGGCAGGAACCGGGCAAGTGCCACATAGCCGTACCCGCGATCATTTCCCGTGCTGCCAGCCACCAAGCGCTTACCATCCGGTTGAATCGTTTGAGCTGGGTGGCTGAGAGAACTGGAAGCCGTCGCCTGTTCTAAAAACATCCTGCGTCCATCGACTCCAAATTCGGGATCCAAAGAGCCTGCAGGAACAGCGGCATTGGCAGAAGTGAAACTACCAGCGAGTAAAATCAGAGTCGCAAAAAAGCGTGTCATGTGGGGGGAAGAGTGAGACCTGATTACCCTGCAAAATGGATGATCTACTCTAGATACAGACTACGTTACCAAGGATAAAATGTAAAGTATCATAAGTCTAAAGATTTGCCTTGGCTTGGTCTCTGTCTTAAGCTTTGCCAATCTTGGTTTTTGCAAGAGTCAGTCACCCCAGCAGCGCATACGCTTCGCGCAGGGCCTGCTCGGTGGTGGCCCAGTCCATGCAGGCATCGGTGATGGATTGGCCACGGGTCAGTTCATTCAGCGGACGGGGAAATTTCTGG
This sequence comes from Verrucomicrobiales bacterium, assembly GCA_003453085.1. Classification (GTDB taxonomy): domain Bacteria; phylum Verrucomicrobiota; class Verrucomicrobiia; order Verrucomicrobiales; family Verrucomicrobiaceae; genus Prosthecobacter. Next base: position 4,487 of record DMMK01000094.1, on the reverse strand, counting down.
TTCCCTCCCACGAGGTTGCTCTCCAGCATGGCACCGATGATGGATTCCTCCCCGGCGGCCCGCTGGCGGACGATTTCGCGGAAGACCTGCGGCATCCGGTTGTGATCCTTGGCGCAGTTGCCATGGCTGGCATCAATCATGATGGCGGGCTTCAGCTTCGCGGCCTCCAGGGCAGCACGGGTTTCGGCCACGTCATCGGCCCCATAGTTCGGGCCGTCTTCACCGCCGCGTAGGATGATGTGGCAGTCGGGATTGCCGCTGGTGGTGACGGCGGAGGCAACTCCGTCTTCGCTCACCCCCAGGAAGGTTTGCGGTTGGATGGCGGCCTTGATCGCATTCACGGCCGGTGAGATGTGGCCAAAGGTGCCATTTTTGAACCCCAGGGGCATGGACAAGCCGGAGGCCATTTGCCGGTGCGTTTGCGATTCAGTGGTGCGTGCGCCGACGGCGCTCCAGCAGATAAGGTCGGCGATGTATTGGGGGGTGATGGGGTCCAGCAGTTCGGTGGCCGTGGCCACGCCGAGTTCCAGCACATCGCGGAGGATACGGCGGGCCAGGCGCAGGCCGTCGGGGATGTTGCAGGTGCCGTCGAGATCCGGGTCCATGATCAGGCCTTTCCAGCCCACGGTGGTACGCGGTTTTTCAAAATAGACGCGCATGACGATGCACAGGCGGTCCTTCAGCTCGCGCGACAGGGCGGCCAGCTTGGCGGCATACTCGAGTCCGGCTTCCGGATCATGGATGGAGCAGGGGCCGACGATGACGAGGAAGCGCTTGTCGTTGCCGGACAAAATGTTGCGGATTTCTGTGCGTGCCTGGCTGACAAAGGCAGCCTGGGTTTCCGAAGGCGGCAGCTCGGCCACCAGGGCCCGGGGTGCGGGCAGGGGAATGTTGGAGGCGATGTGGACGTTGGACGTGGCGTTCATGAAAGGGGATAAGAAAAGGAGGCGTGCAGGAAATTGAGCGGTTCAGGCTTTGGCTGCGCCGAAGAAGTGGGTGAGCGCCTCGATCATGCCTTCGCTGGCGTAGCGGCTGGCAATGAATCCGCCATGGTTTTGCACGTGTGCTTTCACAGCAGGCAGGCCGTTGCCAGGCGTGGCGATCATGGCTGCGTGGCGCGGGTTCAGCATGGAAAGGTCGTTGAGATTGTCCCCGGCGGCAAAGCACTGGCTGGCATTCAGGCCCAGAAGGCGGGCCAGTTCGCTCAGGGCAGTGCCTTTGCTGTAGCCGCTGTGGGAAAAGCGCAAGTAGATGCCGTTTCGGTGGTAGCCGATGTCTGGAAACTGCCGCACATGGGCATCAATGAAGGCGCAGATGGCATCCAGTTCTTCTTCACTGCTGCCCACAATGCCCAGTTCCCCGTAGTCCCCCGCGAGGAACTGCCCCTGGGTCTGTGTTTCCACCATTTCGCGGATGGCGGTCAGGGAGGGCTGGTGATCTTTGACAAAACGTTCGTGGGCCTTGCGCGCCTTTTTGTTCCAGGTGCCAAAGTCCGTCCATTTACTAAACAGGCCGGGTTTGTAGATGTCGCACTCCATGGCGATGATGTAGTCCGGCTCCATGAAGATGCCGTATTGCGATAGGCCCTGGAGAGTCTGGGGCAGGCTGCGGCCGGTATTGATGACCCACGCCGCACCCAGGCTGCGGAGCTGCTGGATCATCTGCCCGAGTAGGGGGTGAAAGACCGGCGTGCTCTCGTGATGCACCAGCGTGCCGTCAAAATCGAAGGAGAGAATGAACGTGGGCTTTCGGGCTGCCATGGGGGGAGTTGCACTCTACCCGTGGCACGGGGGAGTCAAGGCAGGGCTTCAGGCCGCTGAAAAGGCCGTTTTCCAGAACTGTGCCAATGTCAGGCCCAGCAGCAGCCACAGTACGGTCTGGTAGCCCCGGCTCACCATCCAGCTTGCTCCTCGCCGGCGGGCCCGGCGCAGTACGCTCTCGCAGCCCCACAGCAGGCTGAGCGTCAGCGGGCCGATCAGGGCGTGCAGGTAGTTGGCAGGCAGCACCGTCACATCCCAGGCGGCAATGACCCCGTAAGTCACCGTGGCAGCGACCAAAAACAGCACCGTGGGGGCCGTCTCCGGGTGCAGCCGCTCGCCGGCGTGGCAGGCTTTGGGTGTGCTGAAGCGGCAGGCCAGGGTGAAGGCGACCAGCAGAACCAGCAGAATGACCAAGACTTCACCTCCACGGCCCTCCAGCCGCCCCAGCAAAAGGGAAGTGCCGCTGAGCAGCCGTTGCTGGATTTCGACATTCGAGTGGGTCTGGAGGTAGTTGTGCAGATTGGGCCGGGCCAGCACGGGTACTTTTTCCAGGCTCTCCCGGTCCGGGTGATTCTCGATCCAGGCCAGCGCCGCCTCCCGGCTGTCCAGCCAGCGGACGGAGTCGCTGTAATGAAAGGCGGGATCGCCAAACTGACGGTGGGCTTCCGTCAGCCGGGGGCCCGCGATGAAACCCGCCCCCGTGGCCAGCAGCAGCAGGCCGAACAAATGATTGCGCCGCACCCACAGGCTCGTTCCTTCATGCGGGCACCAGTGCGCCACCAGCCATCCCCACAGGGCACGTAGGGTGCTGACGATGACAAACACCGCCAGCAGCGGCAGGATGCGGTCCACCGACAGGTAAGCCAGCGCCCCAAAGATGCCCACCAGCCCATACACCCACAGCGAATTCCGCTGCAGGGCATACAGGCAGGCCAGCCAGGTGAGCAGGAAAAACACATGAAACAATGTGGCCCCGGAAAAAACCGCCAAGGTGCCCAGCAGCCCGTGAAAGCCCGTCAAAGCGACGACCAACAGAGCGGCTGGCAGGGCAAAATGGCGGGCGCACATGAGGCCCAGCAGCCCTAGCATGCCTAGCGTCAGCCCCACCCTGAACCAGGCGAGATCATGCAGGGAACCTGGCAGATCCTGAGCATCCAACCGTAGAGCTGCCAGCCAGGGCCAGAGCGGTTGTGCCAAACCGTCGGTGCGATGAGGGGCGAGTTTTTTCAGCGGCTCAGAGACACTGCGGCTGAAGTCCGGTCGGAAATCCTCCTGCGTCGCCTTCGTCAGTTCCACATGCCTGAGCTCCAGGGGGCGGAGCGGTGCCGCGAGGCTTTCGCGGATGTTTTTGTCCGCCAGATGGATGTATCCCCAGGCCATGCCGCCCAGAAACAGAGCAAAGACGGTCCAGCGTAGCCAGAGGGGTGGGCTGGGAGCTGAAAAAACGGCCATGTGAGGGGGTTGCCTTTATGCCACGGGCCGCCCCTGGGATGCAAAAGGAAAATCAGCCCGGCAGGAGTCGCGGTTACTTTCCAGCAGGCTGTGCCTTGGGGATTTCGTCCAGGGGCATGCCAAAACGCAGCGTCTCCTCCATGATCCGCGACCGCTTGGCCTCAATGCTGTTCGGGCTGTCGAGATGGGCGGTGGAGTTGATGATCTTGGGTTGGATAAAGATCAGCAGCTCATCGCGGGAGGTGGATTTTTCCGTGGTGCCAAAGAGGTGCTTCAGCACGGGTACCCTGCGCAGGAAGATACCGCCACGCTCGGTCTTGCCGGTGCGTTCAGTGATCAGCCCGCCCAGCACCACGGTGGCGCCATCGCGCACGGTCACAGTGGTCAGCAGTTCCTGGGTGCCGATGGTGGGCACGGTATTGCCTGAGATGACCTGTTCCCCCACGATGTTGTCATTCACCTGGGCGATCCGCAGCGTCACTTCATTGTCGTTGTTGATCAGGGGCACCACTTCCAGCTTCAGCACCACATCCCGGTAATCGATGCTGGCGCTGGTGGCGGCGATGTTGTTGATGCCGGCATTGGAAAGAATGTTCACTGGCACGGCGATGCGCTGGCCGCTGGAGATCACGGCCTTGCCGTTGTTGGTGGTGTACATGCTGGGGCTGGACAGAACCTTGAAGTCTTTGTTCCCTTCCAGCACATTCACATACCGGCTCAGCGAGCCGAGCTGGCCGTAAAAGCTCATGGAACCCGCGCCAAAGTTTTCCAGATTGAACGGGATGTCCAGCGCACCGGCCACCCCGGTGCCACCGCCAGGGGTGGTGACGTTTTTCTGCCGCAGGGTGAAATCATCCAGCATGTTCAGGAAATCGAACCCGTAGTTGAAATCGCCGCCCAGGTTGAGCTGGCCGATGATGGTGCTGATGTACACCTGCTGCGGCCGCACATCCATTTCCTGGATCAGCTGGTCAATCACGGCGATGTGCTCTGGCGATCCGCTGACGACGAGGCTGTTGGACTGGGGTTCGGCGATCAGGAGAGTTTTTCCCACCACGAGGGACTCGGGGGCAGAGACGGCATCGGGATCATCCAGCAGGCTGCGTTCGGCCCGGTTGTTCTGGCTGCCGCCATTGAAGCCGAAGCCGCTTTGGCCGCCCTGGCCATAGGGATTGTTGAAGTTGGAACTGTCGCGCGAGGCGTCCGTGGACGGCGTGTTGGAACTCGCCGTGGGGCGTCGGCTGCTGCTGCTCCGGCGTCCGCCTCCGGAGGCGG
>DMMK01000615.1 GCA_003453085.1 Verrucomicrobiales bacterium | reverse complement strand
TGTCACTACGGCGCGCACTCGCCACTCATAGGTTCCGCCAGGGCCCACACTGATGGTGAAACTGTTGCTATTGGCACTGAGAGTCAGCTTTTGCCAAGTTCCTGTGCTGCCTGCCGCACGGTATTCCACTTCGTAGCCGGTTTCATTGAAGGAATTGTCTTTCCAGCGCAAAACGATGCGCTCGGTATCCACGGCCTCTCCGGAAAGTTCAGTCGGAGCATTCAAGCGAGGCACGATGTAGGAAGTCGCCGCCGCCACCGGATAGGAGACAGGGGCTACAATGGCGCTGTGATTGGCGGAAACCGCTGTGGCAAAGGTGCCGTCTGTCTTGCGCGTGGCCCGGAGACGGAAATGATACGACTGCCCAGGCTGGAGGTTATGCTTCACGGTCACCGAGGTCAGATCCGTCGCGGCGGTGCCTTCCTTGTTATCAAACAGGTGCAGGCTCCCCAGTGTCGCATAGGTGGAGTCTGCATCCCCGCTCTTTTTGTAGAAAATCTGGTAGTACCATTCGGCCGTACTGTTGTCCTTCCACGTAAATCTCAATTGGCCGTCATTCACTTCAGCGACCCGAAAATTCGAAGGGGCATTGAGGGTCGAAGCCTTCAAAGTACTCACAAATTCGCCCAGACTGGTGCTGGCGGTTGATTCAATGGCGCTGCCATTGTGCTTGTAAGCAACCACACGGAACTGAACCAGCACGTTGTCACCAAAATCATAAGGGATGACGTACTCCTCGATATCAGCCGCCACCGCGTCCAAATAGCTGAAAGCCCCGACGTTGCCAAAACGCACCTCAATGCGAAAGCCTGACTCGTCCAAAGAGTTATCATCCCAAGTCACTTGGTAATAACGCGCAGTCGTGGTGGCAGGAGCCGGGGGGGGCAGTCCAGGTTCCGCAAAAAGCGTCGTCCTCAGCTTGAGGTTCGTCGGTGCCTTCGGGGGGGTGGCTAAGGCTGGCACCGCCATGCTGGCCGCCAGTGCGATCAGCGGCAGTCCCCAGGCGCGGGCCTTGGAGACAAGAGAAATGGGGGAAAACAGCATAGGGGTGAAGGCGAAGATGGGGGAGCCCAGGAACGGCTCTGTAGTACAGAGTCCCTAAGGGCAAAGTTTGTTCGACAAAAATAGCCTTTTTGTCATTACATCGTCAATCTATTTGCGATCCCGTGTCAGCTTTTGCTCGCCCATTTCGCCGTCAGGCCGCAAAATCCGGCTATATGTTACGAATTCAGGTTCTTCTCCCGCTCTTCCTCGCCGCCCTCCCTCTTGCAGCCCAGGTCACCCCGCAGTTCCGAGAACAGGAAATTGACGCCAACGTCGGCATCGGCTACGGCCTAGGCACGGCGGATGTGGATGGCGATGGCAAAACGGACATCCTGCTGGCGGACAAGGACACCATCGTCTGGTACCAGAACCCCATCTGGACCAAGCACGTGATCGCCGAAAAACTGACCGAAAAGGACCACGTCTGCATCGCTGCCCGGGACATCGATGGCGATGGCAAGGCCGAAATCGCCGTGGGTGCCCAATGGAACCCCGGGGATACTGAGACCAGCGGGGCCGTTTTTTACCTTCAGCCCCCGGCGGACCGCACCCAGCGGTGGAAACCTGTGCAGCTCACCCACGAGCCAACCACCCACCGCATGCGCTGGGTGCGCAACCGTGCAGGCCGCTATGACCTCATCGTCGCACCCCTCCACGGACGGGGAAACAAAAATGGCGAAGGTGCCGGTGTCCACATTCTGGCTTACCACAAGCCCGATGACGTCACCCAGCCCTGGAACACGACCCTGGTTTACGACGGTATGCACATGACCCATAACTTCGAAGTCGTGCCCAGCCCGGCCAACGAGGCCGAGCCCCTACTGCTGGGTGGCCGCGAGGGCATTGTGCGCCTGACCCCCAGCGATGCAGGCTGGAAGGCCCAATGGGTGGCCCGACATGACACCCCGGAGCTCAAGGGCGTGGGCGAACTGCGCTGGGGCGCCTTCGCCGGTGGCCAGCCTTACGTCGCCACCATCGAGCCCATGCATGGCAACCAGGTCGTGATCTACACTCCCCCGCCAGACGGCCCGAAAGATGGTCTCTGGCAGCGCAAAGTGCTGGATGAATCGCTTGTGGATGGCCATGCCCTCGCCTGTTATGACTATCTGGGCCTCAACAATCGCCAGATCGCCGTCGGCTGGCGGGCGCATCACAAAATCGGGACCCGGGTGGGAGTGAAACTTTTTTACACCTCCAAGGAGGATGGCAATGGCTGGCAACAGCAGCTACTGGACGACAACACCATGGCCTGCGAAGACCTCATGGGAGCCGATCTGGATGGTGACCGGGACACAGACCTCATCGCCGCAGGTCGAGGAACCAAGAATCTCAAGATTTATTGGAATTTGCGGCAATAATCAGCAACCAAACGACCTCGTCTTTTCGCTAACCCGCATTGCAAAACGGTCGTTTTCGCTAAGATGGAAACTGCCATGAATACTGCACGACTCACCTTTGCCCTGCTCGCGGGCTGTGTTCTCAGTGCCTGCCAGATGCCCGTTTCCTTTGTCCGGCAGGAAGTCATCCGCAAACCCATCCTAGTTCAGCCAGTCAATTCCTCCAGCAGCCCCCTCTATGTCTGGCATGGCAGCGGCCAGCCGGGCCCTGTGCGGGTCACCATCGACCTCAGCGAGCAGAAGGCCTATATCTTCCGAAACCTCGAAAACGTGGGCTGGAGCTATGTGGCAACGGGCCGTAGCGGCTACCGCACCCCCACAGGCACCTTTGTCATCTCCGAGAAGGTGATCAACAAGCGCTCCAACAAGTACGGCAGCATCGTGGATGCCAATGGCCGGGTGCTGCGCAGCAATGCCACCGCCGGGGTTCACAGCGTCCCAGGCGGGCGCTTCCAAGGGGCCAAAATGCCCTACTGGATGCGCCTGACTGGCAATGGAGTGGGCATGCACGCGGGGCCGATCCCGAATCCTGGCTCCCCCGCCTCTCACGGCTGCATCCGCCTGCCTTATACCCTGGCGCAGCAGCTTTACTCCGTCGCCCCTTCCGGTACCCGGGTGACCATCGTCCCCTAGTCTGCCTCCTGCTTGAGCATTCCTGACTGGCTGCAGCAGACCACGCTATTCACGGCAGATCCGCAGATCTTCCTCATGGCTGCCGTGGCGGCCCTGTGCATCGGCTTGTCTAAAAGCGGTCTCTCAGGCACTGCCACCTTGAACGTGGTGCTGATGGCCCAGGCCTTCGGGGCCAAGGCCTCCGTGGGACTTGTGCTGCCCCTGCTCATCGTGGCAGATTTCATGGGCTTTTACCTGAACCGCCACGGCGGAAGCTGGCGGCGCGTTTTACCCATGGCCCCACCGGCGATTGCCGGCGTGATCGCCGGATACTTCCTCCTCGGAGAAATTGACAATGCCTCTGCCCGCACCGTCATCGGCTGGCTCATCATCGGTCTGCTCGGGTTTAAGCTGGTACTGGATGCTAGCAAGGGAGCTTTGGAAATCCTCACGGGCCACCCCGTTTTCTCCTGGGCCATGGGACTCTGCGCAGGCATCACCACCATGCTGGCGAATGCCGCCGGGCCAGTGATGACCGTTTACCTCCTCTCCCAAAAGCTGGAAAAAAAGGACCACCTCGGCGTTTTCAGCCGCTTTTTCCTGTTCATCAATCTCTTCAAAGTCCCCTTCTCCGCCGATCTCGGCATCATCAATCCGCGCTCGCTCATGACCAACCTCGTACTGCTACCCGGTGTCGTGCTGGGCATCGTGCTCGGCTGGCAGATCCTCAAACGCATCCCGCAAAAGCCCTTCGAATGGACGCTCTTTGTCCTCACGCTCGTCGCCGCGGTCTGGCTGATCAGAGGGTGATTGGAACGCGCGCGCTCGGCCTTCTTAGGGCACCATCAGAGCACTAAAATCGTCGGAGACCTGAGGGAAGTTGACCCATCCGCGCGTTTGTGATGCTATCCGCTTTTTCCATCCCATGATCCTCCGCAGCCTCTTTGTTTCTCTCGCCCTCGCCGCCTCCCTGGTCCGCGCTGAAAATCTCCTCCCTGCCAATGCCCGCGTCGCCGTCATTGGTGACAGCATCACGGAGCAGAAACTGTACTCCAAGTACATTGAGGCCTACCTCCTCGCCTGCACGGGCCGCCAGGACATCACCGTGTTTCAGTTCGGCTGGAGTGGCGAGCGCGCTGGGGGTTTTGCTGCCCGTTTGAAAAACGACCTCAGCGTCTTCAATCCCACCGTGGCCACCACCTGCTACGGCATGAACGATGGCAGCTACACGGCCTACACCGAAGCCATCGGCGCTGAGTATGAAAAGAACATGCGCCTCGTGCTGGACGGCCTCAAGGAAGTGGGCGTGAAGAACATCGCCGTCGGTTCACCTGGCGCGGTGGACACCAAGTTTTTCACCCGCTTTGAGCCTGCCATCTACAACGACAACCTTGCCCACCTGCGTGACATCGCCAAGAAGCTGGCCGGGGAATATGGCCAGAGCTTTGCCAACGTCCACGACACCATGATCGACGCCATGGCCAAGGCCAAACCGGTGCTGGGCGAGAACTACGATGTCTGCGGTGCGGATGGCTTTCACCCCGGTCCCAACGGTCACCTGCTCATGGCCGAAGCCTTCCTCAAAGGCCTGAAGCTGGATGGCAACATCGGCACCATCACCCTGAATCTCGGCGGCGAATCCACCGCCAGCACGGGCCACAAGATCACGGCCAGCAAGGCAGGCAGCGTGACGCTGGAAAGCACCACCTGGCCCTTCTGCTTTGACGCCGATCCCAAGGCCTCCGGGAGCACCCGCAGCATCCTCCCCTTCACCACCTTCAACCAGGACCTCAACCGCTACACGCTGGTAGTCAAGGGCCTGACCAAGGACAAGGCCAAAGTCACCTGGGGCACGGCAAGCAAGGAGTTCACCAAGGCCCAACTGGAAGCCGGCATCAACCTCGCTGCCGAATTCCCCACCACGCCCTTCGACGCCGCCTTTGCCGATCTCCTGGGGGCCATCGGCAGCAAGCAGTCCTTTGAAACCACGATGATCAAAAACCTCATCACCCACTTCCGCAGCCTCGGCAAAGAAGCCGAAGGCGACCCCGAATTCACCGCCGCCCTCGACGTGCTGAAAAAGAAAAGCCTGGCCAAGCAGCAGCAATATGACGCCAACGTCCGCAAGCGCCTGAAAGCCGTGACACACACCATCACGGTGGAGTGAGCCGGAGTGTTTTAAAGAGTCCAAGAAAGGGAGAACCCATCGGGGGTTTTCCCTTTCTGCGTTTTGTCCCCGACCAAAGGTCGCGAACCCATCACGGAGCCGCGCATTCTTTCGCCAATTGCTGGCTGGCGGCGTCGAGCTTGCTCATCGGGTAGGGCACTTCCTGGGCGTTGATGGGCATGCGCAGATAGACGGTGTCACCTTCCAGTTTCACGAAACCGGCTTTGATCTTTTTGCCTTCAAAGTTGGTCCAGGTGAGAATGGGCGGCAGCTTTTTCTGCACGGGGGCCATCGTCGGTTTGGGCGCATCCTTGTCCAGCAGGGCACCTTCGGTGATCCACTCGCGCAGGGTCTCGATCTCTTTGCTGGAGAGGTTGTCCTTCGGTGGCATGTGCGCCTCGTGTTCAGGATCGGCCACGACTTTGAAAATGTGGCTCTCACCCGGGTTGCCGGGGACGATGCCGCCTTTGGGATTGATATCGAGCTTCAGGGTGGCGAGGTCATCGAAGACGTAACCGGCCTTTTTCTTCCCAGTCTTGTCGCTGTGGCACTCGTAGCAGTGCTTTTCAAAAATGGGCGCGATGTCTTTTTTGAAATCGGCGGCAGCCGCAGCGGAGGCGTTGAGAAGGAGGGCAGGCAGAAATTTCATGCAGGGGGTCATGCAATCAAACGCAGAAGATGACAGGTCCTTAGCTTTGCATGACAGTCGCGCCACCGATGCTCGATGCCATAGACAGTTTTATTCTTTATCTGGCCACCGAGCGCGGGCTGTCCACGAACTACCAACTGCTGGTGCGGCGGGTGCTGGAGGCACTTGCCTCCTGGCTGAAGCAGGACTGTCAGGTGGAAGACCCGGCCTCCGTGACGACGCAGCACCTGACGGACTACCTGGCCCGGCGAAAAAAGGATGGACTGGCGGCCTCCAGTGCACGGGTGGAACTGGTGGCGGTGAAGATTTTCTTTCGCTGGCTGGCCGCCCGGGGTAAACGCGTGGGAGACCCTGCGGAACCCATTCTGCCGCCGCGCATGGAAAAGCACCTGCCGGGCACGATGAATGAGCAGGATGCCCGCAAACTCGTGGAATCCATCACCGGCAATGATCCCCTGGACCGTCGGGACCGCGCCATTTTGGAGCTTTTTTATGCCAGCGGTCTGCGGCTGTCCGAGCTTATTGATGCGCGGCTGGAAAACCTGAGCCTGGAGGAGGGCTGGATCCGCGTGACGGGCAAAGGAGCTAAAACTCGTCTCTCCCCAGTGGGTGGGGCCGCACGGGATGCCCTGGAAGCCTACCTCACCCACTCGCGGCCCACTCTGGTAAAGACCAAAAAGACCCAGAGCCATGTCTTTCTCTCTCAATTGGGCGGCCCACTGACCCGAGAGCGCGTGTGGCAGATCGTGAAAAAACGGGCCGAACTCGCCGGCCTGGGCACCCACATCCACCCGCACCTGCTGCGGCATTCCTTTGCCACCCACCTCCTCAATAACGGGGCGGATCTGCGGGTGATCCAGGAGATGCTGGGCCATGCGGACATCGCCACTACCCAGATTTACACCCACGTGGATCAGAAACGGTTGAAGCAGGTCCACCGGCAGTTTCATCCGAGAGCCTGAAAAAAATTCCAATTTTCAGAAAATCTTTTGAACGTCCTTCAAGGAGCTGGAATCAAATCAATCATACGGTCTGCTGACTCTCAGCTCTTCACGTGTGTGATCTGATTGAAGGCCAACTTTCCTAGTTACTGCACTGCACCCCCGCTTGGTCTTGGTCGATTTTACAAGCGGAGGTGCAGAAGCAGAACAGGAAACCTTTCCAGGCTTGGAAAGCTGTCTTTTTCGCTTTCGCTGCATCTTTTGGGAATAGGCTCGTTTCGTTCTCCTCCCACAAATGGGAGGCTCTCATTGAACGCAGCTACCCCCAGCCGCATCGAATCTGAGTCCACGCTTGTTCTACGAATACCATGTTCACCCACCTCTCCAGCTACCTGAGTGCCCTGCTCATGGCCTTGCCGATGTGCTGGTGCTGCATGGTGCAGGCCATGCCGGAAGCGGCGGAGGAGTCGGCATGTCCACACTGCCACCTGGAGGCCAGCAAGGAGGCTCCTCCTGCGGGGTCCTGCCCTGCAAGCGCCTGCTGCTATGATTCGCATGAGCGCACTGTTTCCCCCGATACCGCCGCTGCCCCCCGCCTGGTCTTGATGGATCTGCCTGTGGCCCTGTGGCAGCTCACGAAGAATGTGCTTCCGCCTCAGGGGCGGGAGCTGGATGACCTGCCTGCGGCTCTCCTCGAAGAGAAGCCCGGGCAAAGTCATCCACCCTTGTACCACCAGCATTGTGCGCTGTTGATTTGAAGAAGGCTCGCCTCCAGCCTCCTGGAGGGCTGACTTGGCAAGGCGGGATGCGAAAGGGCATCCACGCGAGATCCTAAACAGGGATCAACCAACGTCAGACCCCTGCGGATGATGGACGGAGCCAAGCCTCCGGATGCCATGCAATTCCAAGTGTCCAAAAACCAAATTCTTCAAATTATGAAAACCATTCTGTCCCTCCTCACCCTCGCCGCCCTCTCCACCTCCGCTTTCGCAGGTGAAGCCCGCGGCACCTGCTGCCAACCTGCCAGCCCCTGCTGCGCCCAATGCTGCGACGACTGCGGCACCGGACTCTGCTCGGGCTGCTGCTGCGATGACGGCTGCAAAGACTGCTGCAACAGCGACGACTAAGACCCGTCCCACCTGATCCACACCGCCGCCATCTGCCCTTTGCAGGTGGCGGCGGTCCTGTTTTCGCAACCATCCTCGGGTACCGGAATCACGCTCCGGGTGCGGCCAAACTTTGCCCACCGAGCAAAATCCATCAAGATGGTGATTGACGCCCTAGCTTTAGGCTCTTATTAAACACCTGTTTTAAACAGACGTTTAACATCTAATGCCAAAGCCTCTCCCGACCCCACCCCCTGCTGCTGCCTCCCGTGAGCGCGATCCCGATGCCCGGAAGGAACGCATCATGGC
>DMMK01000100.1 GCA_003453085.1 Verrucomicrobiales bacterium | reverse complement strand
GTCCAGATCCATAAATTCTTTTGAACAGTATTCAAAAGAACGGACTTGTCACGCCTCGTGCTCCATTTTTTCGACAGTTTGACGATTTTCGAACAGCTTGCGGTGCTTTGTGACTCGGCCTGACACGCGTTTTCGCCAAAGGCGAAAGCTGGAGGGTTTCAGCTCACGCCGCATGACAGCGATGACTTGAGGCTCGGTAAGGCCCGTCCGTTCTTCGATTTCTTCGAAAGTCGTCCGGTCTTCCCAGGCGAGGCGGATGATGAGAGAGGGATCTGGAGTGGACATTTTTAAAACCTATTTGAAGCTCTTGAATCTTTTTGGAATCAGCCTTCGGGCGAAAGGCCATCAGACCCTGGAGGGGACTTTCGTTCCCGGAGATCAATCCAAGAGCATTGCAGGATGGGTTGAGAAGACATTGTAACCTTTACGATCAGAAAGCTTCGGAGGCGACTCTCGGCAAGACGCACGATTTTTTGTATTGTCATTGTATGCGAGTTTGGTCATTATCCGACGTTGAGTCCCTCCCGGCTTTGTCTGTTCACATGAAAACACCCCCACTTAAACACTTGGCCTCCCTCGTTGGAGCCCTGCTCTTTACGGCGATGAGCTCCATCGCTGATCCCATTGTCGTCAATCCGACAGATCCGCAGACCATTATCGTACGGGATGGATTGACGGCGACGATGACAGTCACAGGAGATAGCAATACTGAAGAAAAGATCGGCTACCGCTGGTACAAGGTTAATACCGCAGTGGCAGGTCCTGAAGACGATGTGCGGGTGGTTGACGGAGGCGGGATCAGCGGATCTACGACGGGCACTCTGAAGTTCACAGGCGTAAAGGGGGAACATTCTGGTGACTATTATGCGGAAGTATTTGAACGGGTGGAACCCTTTCCAGAGATCTCTTCACCCATTTTCACCCTGCAGGTGAATGTGCGTCCAAAAATTAAAACGACTCCGACGAGCGGCCAGCCGCAGTCAGCAACGGTGAGCCAGGGCGCAGGGGTGAGTCTGGCTGTGGTCCTGACAGATGACTCTACACCGGCAGGCCTGACCTATCAGTGGCAGAAAAACAATGTGGACATCCCCACGGGGGTGAACCCGACGGCAGATGAGGCCACCTTTGTGATTCCGGCGGCCTCCGTCGGCAATGAGACCACCGAAGGTGCCCAGTGGCCGGATGCTGCCAGCTACCGAGTGAAGATCGTCAGTTCCCTGACCAACACGACCCTGTTCAGCAAGGCGGCCGTTCTGAAGGTGAACAGCCAGCCCTTCATCCTCACCCAGCCTGCGGCTGCGACGGGTGGCACCCTTTATGTGGCCACCAAAGCCACTGGGAAACTGAGCGTGCTGGCCGGGGGCAATCCAAAGTTGGAGTACCAGTGGGAAAAAGTTAATGGCACGGCCGAAACGACAGATGACGACGTGCTGAATGCCAAGGCCAGTTCCCTGGGTGTGAAGGAGGAGGGAACATATCGCGTGCGAGTGAAAAACTTCCTTTCAGGCACTCCCCTTGGCACCATCAGCAATTACGCCAACGTGGTCGTGCTGAACAAGCCGACGGAAGTGGGCACCATCGTTGCAACTTCTAACAAGCCTGCACAGCCGAATGCCAAAGGTGAGTTCGAGGCCAATGACATGGGTGGCGACACCGAAGTCACCCTCACGGTGGCCCCGAACTTAACGGATACTGGTGCCCTGGAATTCCAGTGGCAGAAAGACGGCAAGAACATCTTCGATGAACCCGCCGGGACCGCAGGTGTGACAGGAGCCCAGACCGCCGCCATCAAGTTTGCACCTTTGAGCTGGACTCACCGTGGTGTGTATCGCTGCGTCATCAAAAACAAGGTGGGTGTTTACACCTCCAAGACCTTCGCCCTGAAGGTCAATTCCAAGCCTTTGTTGATCACCCCGCCCACGGATCTTCTTGGCATCAAGGACAAGGCTGTGACTTTCAGCCTCGTTGCTGGTGGCAATGCCCCGCTGACCTACAAGTGGTATCGTGAAGGCCAGCCTGAAACAGTCCTTGGCACTGCTGCCAAATTCACACGGTCCAAGCTCGGCGATACCGACGAAGCCAATTACTACTGCGTGATCTCCAACAGCTTTGGCACGTTCACGACCGAATTGGTCAACCTTCAGGTGGATACGCCGGTAAAGATCGGCCTTCAGCCCAAGGCTGAGGCGGTGACTTCTGGCAACACACTGACCCTTTCCATCAACACCAGCCAGGGCGATGGCCCCATCAAGTATCAGTGGCAGCGTAACAACGTGAACCTGACCAACAGCCCCCGCATCACGGGTGCCCAGACCACGGTCACCGGGCCTGCAGACCTCGACCTGCGTGCTACGGTGCAACTGGTCATTACGGATCTGACCACGGCGGATGCTGGCAGCTACCGCTGCATCGTCAGCAATGTGAATGACACGGTCAAGGTGACCAGCGCGACTGCCAAGGTCACGGTGCTGACAGCTCCTTTCTTCCTTGTCGATGGGCAGCCGCTGGACAAAGAGGTGTTTGAAGACTCCAACGTGAGCTTCATCGTCAAGGCTGGCGGATCTCCCACCCTCAAGTATCAGTGGGAGAAAGCTTCCAGCTTGGCAGGCCCTTGGACCGTTTTGGCTGGCAAGACCGCCGCTACCCTTGCTCTGACCAATGTGCAGTTGGACCCGGAGATTGGTAATCAGGGCTTCTACCGCTGCGTGGTGAACAACACCACGGGCGTGCCCGCCACCTCGAATCCTGCCCAGTTGACGATCAACCTGATTCCAGATCCGGTGATCACTTCCTTCACACCGCACAAGGCGAAAAAGAACGAAAAAATCCGCATCTCGGGCACTAACCTCGAGTTTGTTAAGAGTGTCCGGTTTGAAAATGCGGACACTGGCACTCTGGTGACTCCTGTGAAAGAGCCCGGCGGAACGATCCTGATTACGGTTCCATTGAATGGATTATTGGATGGTGAAGAAGTGGAGCTATTTGCCATCTCGAAGAATGGCTCTGATGGAAGCGGAAGCGAAACCTTCAGCCGTTCCGCTACGCAAGTAAACGACCGCGATAATCCAACCATCATTGTGGGATCCACCTTTCCTGCTACTCAGGGAGCGACGACTGCGCCGCTCGAAGGAGATTTTGTGACATACAATCAGCCTGAAGTGCGGGACCTGCCCGCAACTGGCCTTGGCGAAGCCGTCTATACGTGGGTCTTCCCGAAGGCCGGACGTTATGGTGTTGTCGTGAATTCCAACTTCCAGGTCTGGTTTGGACATGACTATGAGGGCGACTACGATGAGGATTATGATTTCCTGAACCGTGTTTACCGCGTGGAGTTCGTTGTCGCCGATGACAACACGCCGGTGAAGTTTTACATCTTCGGGGTGGATGGCACCGGGTTCAATTTGGAGGACTTTGGCAGCTACGCCTTGCAGGTGGTTTATCTGGGGCCTGTTCTGGGGCCTGCTCCCGCTCCAGTCCAGACCAACGGTTCCGCTTCCCTGGCCAAATGGCAGA
>DMMK01000597.1 GCA_003453085.1 Verrucomicrobiales bacterium | reverse complement strand
CTTTTCAATGGCAAGGACCTCAGCGGCTGGCGCCTCATCAAGGCCGATGACCTCAATGGCTGGGGCGTCGAGGACGGAGCCCTGATCAACCGCGTGGTGAAAGAGCCCGGCAAACACTTCGGCAATCTGCGCACCGACGCTGAGTTCGAAGACTTCAACCTGAAGCTGGAAGTCCGCACCCAGGAAAACAGCAACAGCGGCATCTATCTGCGCGGCATCTATGAAGTGCAGGTGATGGAAAGCTTTGGCCGGCCTCTCGACTCCCACCACATGGGCGCACTGTACAGCCGCATCACCCCATCCGTAGCCGCTGAAAAGGCCATCGGCGAATGGCAGACGATGGACATCACCCTGGTGGACCGCCACCTGACCGTGATCCTCAACGGCAAGACGATCATCGATAACCAGCCTGTGCTCGGCTGCACCGGTGGTGCGCTGACCAGCGACGAATCCAAACCCGGCCCCCTTTTCCTCCAGGGCGACCACACCAATGTGGACTTCCGCAACATGGTGCTCCGCCCCGTGGTGAAGTAATCTGACTTCCCTTCCTTGGCCCGCCCTTCGCAAGAGGGCGGGCTTTTTTGTGTCGATTGTTGGAGCCCTTCTTGCCCCTTCATTTTCCGCCGATGCGATACAGCGCCTTGTCCGTGCGCAGATACAACGCCCCGTCCAGGGCAATCGGGCTGGCCATCAGACCTCCATCCAGGGTGTTTTGCGCCAGGATTTTGAACTCGCGCGCAGCCGGGATCACCGTGACCACGCCTTCGCGGCTGGCGAAGTACACCTTGCCATCGGCCAGGATGGGCGAAGCGCTGAACTTTCCACCTAACCGTTCGCGATACAAAGCCTCGCCCGTCTTCACCTCCACACAGCTCACGATGCCGCCGTCATCTACGTAAAACAGCAGATCCCCCGCCAGCACGGGTGAGCACATTTTGGGCGCATTCTTGTTGTTACGCCAAGCTACCTCCGGGGTCTTCAGGCCCGCGTACTTCACGGCCATCACCTGGGATTTTCCAAAGCAGGTGCTGATGTAAACCTGGCTGTCATCGGCCACAGGCCTCACGGACATGGAAAAGCCCAGCTCCCCATACGGCAGCTTCCACAGTTCCTTGCCAGTATCCGGCGCATAGCCATACAGCCAGTCCGCCGCCGGACTGACCACCGTGGGCTGCCCGTTCATTGTAACCATCAGCGGTGTGCCATAGGCCTTGCGCTGCTGCGGGTTTTCACGCATCTCGCCCGTCCGCGCAGTCTTCCACACGAGCTTGCCAGTGGCCTTGTCAAAGGCGGCGATGAACTGCTGGTCGCTGCCATCGAAGTGGATGATCAGCCGGTCCTCCCAAAGCACAGGCGTGGAGCCAGGGCCGTTTTCATGCATGATCTGCACATCCTGGTTTCGCCACAGCACGCTCTGGGTCGCTGTGTCCAGGCAGGCCGTGCCAAAGCTGCCAAAGTGCGCATATAGTCGCCCCTCCTCGATGATGGGGCTGGGCGAGGCGTAACTGTTCAACTGGTGCACCCACTGCGGCTCCTTCACATTCAGCAGTTCGATGTCATGCAGGATCTTGCCGCTGGCCTTGTCCACACACACAGCGCGAAGGCTGACGGAATCCAGCACCGTGACTGGCTGGTCCCCGGTGTTTGCCTTCAGACGGCGTTCGGCATCTTCCGGCTTGGCCGCTTTTTCGAGAGCCGTCGTCACCCAAAGATGCTCCCCCCAGGCCACGGGGGTGGAGTGGCCACGCCCGGGCAGCTCAGTCTTCCAGGCCACACCGCTGGTCTCGCTCCAGGTCTCCGGCAGGCCCTTCACCGTGCTCTGTCCCTGGCCTCCTACGCCACGCCATTCGGGCCAGTTTTCAGCATAGCCGGAGGAAATGAGGACAAAAGGCAGGAACAGGGAAAGACGCATCATGGGTGGGAATCAACGCAGGTTCCGGCCCACAACTGTCTTCCAGACTGGACAGAATCTTCCACCTCTGTGTACGCTGCGCCCATGTTTGGGAAAAGCACGATCCTTCTCACCCTTGCCGCCTCCGTCCTGACTCTACGCGCGGAAGACGTTTCCAAGTATGTGGATGTCCGCCCTGGCAGCCTACCCATCCTCCTCACCGTGCCTCACGGCGGCGATCTCAAACCCACCAACATCCTGGCACGCCGTTATGGGGTGACCGCCAAAGACACCAACACCGCCGAACTGAGTCTGCTGATTTCCGAAGAACTCCGGAAGCTCTACGGCGGCACACCACACCTGGTCATCTGCCGCCTGCATCGGTCCAAGCTGGACTGCAACCGTGAACTGAGTGAAGCAGCCCAGGGAGATCCCATGGCCACTGCCACCTGGAAGCGTTTTCACGACTCCGCCGAAGAGATGGAAAAGCAGATCACGGATCTGGGCCGCAAATGCCTGCCTCTGGAGTTGGATGTGCGCTCGATGGACAGTATCACGGCAGCTGTGGCAACGGCCAAGTCCCAGGTGGAGAAGATCGACATCCTGGTGAACAACGCCGGGTGCAATGTGCGCAAGCCTGCGACCGAGATTACCTGGGATGACTGGAACCTGGTGGTGGACACGAATCTGCGCGGCACCTTTTTCGTGGCACAGCAGGTGGCGAAGGAGTTCATGATCCCAGCGGGATATGGGCGCATCATTAACATTGGCTCCGTCACCTGTGTGGCCGGCTATGCGGGCCTGGCGCCTTACGGTGCAAGCCGTGGCGGGGTGAAGCAGATGACCATGAGTCTGGCGCATGACTGGGGCAAAGACGGGATCACGGTGAATGTGCTGGCTCCAGGCTGGTTCAAGACTTCGCAGAACAGGGTGATGTATGAAGATGCTGGCTGGGTGGAGTACCTGACGGGGCGCATCCCCCTGGGCCGCCCGGGTGCCATGGATGATCTGGAAGGGCCGCTGCTCTTCCTCGCGGCGGAAGAAAGCCGCTACGTCACCGGCCAGCTGCTGCTGGTGGATGGCGGGATCTCGGTGGGGGCCACCCGCGCACTGCCGAAGAAGTAAACCTCTTATATAGATACCTCCATGGAAGCCAGCACAGAACAGCTCATCCGCGCCGCCATTGCCGAAGATGTGGGCAGCGGAGATCTCACGGCCACTTACTTCGTACCTGCCGAATCCACGGCCCGGGCACGGATCGCGGCGCGTGAGCCAGGGGTGGTGGCGGGCATGGAGGTGGCTTTGAGGGTGTTTCATGAGATTGACCCGCGCATCCTTGTCACGCCCTTGATGCAAGATGGTGCGGACTTTGTACCTGGCGATGTGCTGCTGGAGATCAGCGGCCCAACACGCGGCATCCTCACGGCGGAGCGCACGGCTCTGAATTTCCTGCAGCGCCTTTCGGGGGTGGCCACGCAGGCGCGTCGCTATGTGGAGGCAGTGAAGCCGCACGCGGTGCAGATCTGGGACACCCGCAAGACCACGCCGGGCTGGCGGTTGCTGGAAAAGGCGGCCGTAAAAGCGGGAGGTGGAACCAACCATCGCATGGGCCTCTATGATCATGTGATGGTGAAGGACAATCATCTGGCGGCACACGGCACGCTGGCCGAGCTGCAATCCGCGATCGACCGGGTGCGGACGGAACGCCCTGGCACACGGATTCAACTGGAAGCGGACAACCTGGAGCAAGTGGCCGGATTTCTGACCCTGCGCGGTGTGGACATGCTGCTGCTGGATAACATGGGGGCGGAGCGGCTGCGTGAAGCCGTGAGCTTGAATGCCGGACGGCTGTGGCTGGAAGCCAGCGGGGGAATCACGCTGGAGACGATCCGCGACATCGCGGCCACGGGGGTGAATGCCATCTCTGTCGGGGCGCTCACGCACTCGGCACGGGCTCTGGACCTGGGGCTGGATTTCATGTGAAGGGGGAGGTTCCTTTAAATAAGCGTTTTCTGCCGAAGGGAACTCCGCGTAGCATGTGGTACCGCCCTCCATGTCCAACCCTTATGCCATGCTGAGTCAAGCCGGCCTCTCCATGACGGAGAAGGCGGATGTGCTGAGACCGGGAGAGTGGAGCGTGGAGCTGATCGCAAGCCTGGACTGGCTGCGGCTGGCGGAGGTGGTGCGGGGCATCGCCGCCCATGCGGGGTGTGAGCTGGCGGGCTCCCGAGTGCTGCCAGACGGATCGCTGGTCTTTGGCATGATCGAACAGCCCACCACCATCTACCCCCAGCGGGCGCTGGTGAAGATCTCCGCCTGGAATGAATGGGGAGCGACGCCGGAGAGCGTGACACGCTTTGCCCAGGAGGTGACCACGGCCAAGAACACCCGTGGCATCCTGGTAGCGCCGGCGGGCTTCAGTCATTCGGCCACTCTGGCGGCGCAGGAGCATCGTATCGAGGCGGTGGATGCCGCCGTGCTCTGCACCGTTTTGCAAGCGCTGCCGCCTGAACGCAGTGATCTCTTTTTCACTATCGCCACGGCAGGGACCTATGCCCATCCCACCTGCCCTGTGTGCCTGGCAAAGCTGGAGCGGCTGGACCCGGACGAGTATGAAAGCCCGCCCGCGATCCAGATCATCACCACACGAGGGCTGTGCGCGGAGCATGTGGCCTGCGACCTGCTGGACATCGCCTCCGGTGCAGAAGTTGATTTTCTTTATCCGGTGATCAGCCGTGCGATGCGGGTGTGGGGCCATGCCAAAGGAGACTTTTCCTGCGAGGGGACGATCACCATCCAGGCAGGTGGCACGCTGGACGGACGTATCGCCGCGCGATCCGTGAACGTGCAGGAAGGCGGGGAGCTGCGTGGGCAGTTCCGCATTTTGGAAGGGACACGGCTGGAGCCTTTTGTCACGCGGCCAGACCGCTGGCACTGGGGCTGCCGAAACCCGCTGGGCAAACCGGCCTGCCGTGAGGTGAAGTTCTCTCCACACGGATGAAGAGACTTTGAAAACCACTTCCCTCATGGACAAATCTGCGCATCTTGCGGGCGGCTCGCCAGTGAGCGCCCATGGAAGCTGTCAATATTCAATTCGCACCCGCAACGGGGTCGGAAGTCGAGTGGAACGAGGCTTATGCCCGTCTCGCCGACTATTTCCGTTCCTACCAACTGCACAACCGTATCCGCCGAACTCAGCTCATTCTTGAGACTCTACGGCGTGCGGCAGATGCTCACAAGAAAGATCCCAAACGCACGCCCACGGCGCACAGCATCGAACAGGCGCGGGTGATGATGCACGAGTGGCTGGCGGCGATCTACAGCGACATGAACCTGAACGCCTCCCAGTTGGAAGCGGCGGGCAGGCTGGGCTTTCACCTCAGCGGCGGGCCTGCGCGCTGGCCTAACTTCTTCCTCGACAAGGAAAATCTGCCCAAGGATATGACCGAGGCGATGCGCGCGGCCGTGCGCACTTCCGGCCCTGGCATGCAGGTCAGCAAAATGACCCCGCGTGACATGGACCTGGGCATTGTTTCCGAAGTGGCCGAAGACACTTTCGACCGCCTGGGCCGCCACCCCCTTCTGCGTTATTCCATTCTGGTCAGCATCGTGGGCGGTGTGCTGGGTTATCTTTACTTTCTTCTCGGATGAGCATGATCGGGGCCAGCACGGCCAATCTCAATCTCACGGCCGGCATGCCGCCGCCACGCATCGCCCGTACACGGCGCGCCACCTTCTTTTCATTCGTCGGCCTAGGCACCATCGTGGGTGTGTGGCTGATGTATGTTTACCTTTCGGAGCACGGCATGCGCTGGTCCGAATGGGGGCTGTTGGCGGTGTTTGTGCCGCTGTATTACCAGCTCAATGTCGGCTTCTGGACGGCCCTGTTTGGGGTGTGGTTGATGAACCGGCCCAAGCCGGATCCCCTGGACCTTTGGCGCACGCTGAAGCCTGAGGACATGGAGGAAGACATCACCGCCAGCACCGCCATCATCATGCCCGTCTTCAATGAAGATGTGACGCGTGTGTTTGAGGGGCTGCGGGCCATTTACCTTTCCCTGGAGCAGACGGGCCAGTCGAAAAACTATGACTTTTTCATCCTCAGCGACTCGAACCAGACGAGCCAGTGGATCGAAGAGGAAACCGCTTGGCTGGAGCTGTGCCGCCAGCTAAACGCCTTTGGCCGCATCTTCTACCGCAAGCGCCGCAAGCCGATCAACCGCAAGAGCGGCAACGTGAGCGACTTCTGCCGCCGCTGGGGCAAGCGCTACCGCTACATGCTGGTGCTGGATGCGGACAGCCTGATGTCCGGCGGCCTGCTGACGAGCATGGTGCGCATCATGGAGAAGAATCCTGGCATCGGCATCCTGCAGACTTTCCCGAAACAGATCGGGGCGGAAACTCTGCTGGGCCGCGTGATGCAGTTTTCCCAGGCCCTGTATGGCCCGCCATTCATGGCAGGCCTGGACTACTGGCAGTGCGGTGAGGCCAACTTCTGGGGGCACAATGCCATCATTCGTCTGGAGCCCTTCATTAAAAATTGTGCGCTCCCTGCCCTCCCCGGCAAGGAACCCTTCGGTGGCCACATCCTGAGCCATGACTTTGTGGAGGCCGCCCTCATGCGCAAGGCGGGCTACGCCGTGCGCCTGCTGAACACCAACCGCGGCAGCTATGAAGAAGGCCCGCCGACGCTGGTGGACATGCTGAAGCGTGACCGCCGCTGGTGCCAGGGGAACATGCAGCATTTCTGGCTGCTGTTTGCCAAAGGCTGGCATCCGATGAGCCGACTAAATTTCCTTCACGGCATCCTGAGCTACGCCAGCAGCCTGCTGTGGTTCTTCTTCTTGATCTTCTCCACGTTCCTGGCTGCGACACGCCTGCCGCATGACAATCCGCAGTCGATCCTGGCTGAGCAAATTTTGTTAGGTGTGACCATCATGCTCATCTTCCTGCCCAAGGTCACCATCTTGCTGGATGAGGTGATCACAGGCCGCCTGTTCAAGCCCCTGAAGCGGCGGCTGATGACCTTTGTCAGCAGCATGGCCGATACGGTGGTCTTCACGCTGATGGCACCGGTGCTGATGATCTTTCACTCCCAGTTCGTGGTGTACACGGTCCTGGGCAAAGGCGTGCGCTGGGTGACCCAACGACGCAAAATCGATGGTGGTGTGGACTGGGCGGAGGTGTTTTTCACCTTCTGGCCAGTGACCGTCATCTCCGTGGTGTGGGGTGTGATTGGGTGGTTTGTCTCCCACAGCTTTTTCATCTGGATCAGCCCCATCTTGGGTGCCCTTTTTCTGGCCATCCCTGTGGCCTTGCTCGTCTCCGGCGGCAGTTCAGGCTTCCGCTTTGGGCTGTTCACGACGCCCGAAGAAACGGACCCGCCCACAGTGCTGGCCACGATGAATGAAAACCTTCTGGAGATCAAAGGCCGCATCCACCTGCCGCCTGAGCTCGAGAAGCACCATGGCCTGCTGCAGGTCTGCCTGGATCCGTATGTGAACGGCCTCCATGTGAGCCTGCTGCGCCGTCGCAAAAACATCCACGTCTCCCGTGCTTATCTGGATCAACTGGCCTCCCGCCTCATCCACGAAGGCCCGCAATGCCTGAACCCTCAGGAGATCAAAGCGATGATCCACGATACGGAGACTGTCACCGATCTGCACTACCGCCTGTGGTCTGCACGTGATCACGAGCTGGCTCCTTTCTGGGCCACCGCCATCCGCCAGTACAATCTGGCTGCCTCCAGCCCCTTCACCCACACGCTGGCACAGCGCGGAACGTTGGCGGCCTAACGTCTGAGTTTGTCACAGATGTGGTACCAGCCCCTAATAGGGGCTGGCTACACACAGAGCTTTTTGCGAGGGGACTAAGGTTTGGACAGCTCAGCCACCTTCTCGGCCAGTTTTTCAAACGAGAGGCGGTCGGCATTGTTTTTGCCCACGTAACGGAAAACTTCCCGGCCATCGGGCCCGATCAAAACCGTGGCTGGATAGTGGACCACTTGGCCGTGGAAGGCGTAACCGTCTGGGATGTCGAAAGCCTTGGCCAGCTTGGCATTTGGATCGCGATAAATTGGGGTCTTCTCCAGTTCCACCTTGTCCAGCTTCCCTGCCCAGGACTCAATTTCCTTGTCTGTATCCGGCTTGAGGAAGATCTGCACCACATTCGGCAACGAGGCGCCCTTGACCATATGATCGCGTGTGTGGCGCAGGCAGACCGGGCATTCCGTCTTCAGCAGAAAGTGGACAGCGACAAACTTGCCCTTAGCTTCCTTGAGCGAAAAGGAACCAGTTCCAGTTGCCGATTTGACGGTAAAATCTTCAGGAGCAGCGGCACTCGAAACGACAGCGACGAGTAGGAGTAGGGAGGAGAGGATGGTTTTCATGATAGGGAGTCGGAACTCTTGAGAGAACAAGCCCTGCCATTTATTCCCATCCATTCGTCATCCTTTGTTAGCCAGCGCCAGCACGGTCTGGAAATGCGGGCTCTGGCTTTCGCGGTGGACCACACTTGTCTCCGCTTCGCGAAAGCCTGCCTTGGCCAGCATTTCGTGCAGTTCAGCCTCGGAAAAGCCCAGCCAGACATCGGCATAGAGCTCGCGTGCTTTTTCAAACTGATGCTTGAGCAGATCCAAGATCACAATGCGCCCACCCGGCTTCAAAATGGCAAAGGCGGCCCGGATGGCGCGCTCCGGATTCAGCGCGTGGTGGAGAGCCTGGCTGAGAAAAACCAAATCCACGCTGCCAGGCTCGATGGGCGGCTCTTCGATGTCACCCAGTCGGTATTCCAGATTGGCAAAGCCGTGTTTGCTGGCGAGGTCAGCCCCATAGGCCACCATCTTTTCGCTGTTGTCCACCGCGATGACTTTCTGCGCCCGCTGCGCCAGCAACTGGGACAGCGTGCCCTCCCCTGCCCCGAGGTCGGCAATGACCAGTGGAGGCAGAAGTTTTAAAAGCGTCTCCCCCAGCCCCTTCCAGGAACGGCCGGGGATGTAGTGGCGGCCAAACTTGCCCGCCAGGGTATCAAAGTAAGCCTGGGCGGAGCGCATGCGTTTCCGCAACACCACCTTCAGGGCGGCATCGTCTTTTTTGGCTTCTTTGAGTTCCGCGCCGGCCGCCTCCATGAGGGCGATAAAGTGCTCGTGAGCGGCCTTTTCCTTGGTGTTAGGTTCATCCAACTGATAGAGCCGATTTTTGCCACTACGCCGGTCCGTAACCAGCCCAGCCGACTTCAGCTTTGCCAACTGGGCAGAAATATTGGACTGCGGCAGTGCCAGCACCTCCTGCAGTTCCGCCACGCTCAGCTCCTCCTGCTTCAGCAACAGCAGAATGCGCACGCGAGTCGGGTCGGCGATGAGGCTGAGCGATTTGAGGATCGAAGGCATGAAACCAATGTATCAACATATGATGATTCATCAATATTTGAGTGAAAACGGATTTTCCCGTCACCAACATGGCTTTGCACTTGATCATCTAAATCATGAAGATGGCTCGCTCAAGAGGGTGCGAGCATCCGAAACTGCGAGCCACTTTTTGTTGGTGGCTATAGCACGATGCAATAAGCGGTGGCAATTAGCGCACAATAAAACAACCTCGTTGAGATTAGTAATCCGCTCTCCCTCTGACATGGGATTTGTATGATGAGCCTCGAAAATGGCATCCTCGTAACAGGTGTTTGGGAGATTCGAACCCACATCGCAAATTTCGCATCGCAGAGGTCCTTTTTTCCTTCTGCTTTTGAGGAGCTTCGCTCGTAACGCTTTATTCCGTTCGCGCCTCTTATGCAGTTCAGTTATGAGGCGACCTTCTTTGAACTGGTCCTGATCCTCCGGCTCGGAAATCAATTTCTCCAAGGAGATCACAGCGTCTTTAAGCCGAATAGCCTCAATACGAAGCTCTTCTGGTCTAGACCCAAATTCCCCCCAAATTTCTCGGTCTATTTTTGAAACATTCGAAAGACCCTCGCCTGTTGCAACACTACGCAGATTCTGAAGCTTGAACGACACTCCATCCGCATTTCTAAAGGATTGCTGCCTTGATGCAATTGCGTGGTATGGCATTCTTCTCAACAATTCGGATAATTCTTTTATCCGATCGTGTTTTGAAGATTTCTTGCCGCCAATCTCAAAATATAATGCCAACGCCAGGATTGTTTCCTCGCGTGTCCAATCTGGATTTCCATGCCCCTGAGTAGTTGCCATGAAGAACTATTACCACAGTCTTGGTAGCTTCCAGGATTGCATTGTACACCCTCAATTTAATTGCGCACTACCCATCAGTCTACTCACCCCAGAAGCGTCCGCAAAAAATCACCGTCTGAGTAGCGGGCGTTCAGTCCCTGGCGGACGATGACGAGGCCCATGGAGGGGATGGCATACATCCGCTGGTAGCCGCTGCCGATGCAGGCGATGAGATCTTTGGGCACCCCTTTGGCGATGCAGACCCGCGACCAGTTTTGACGGTTCCAGTCCACTTCCAACATGTCTTCGATGTCAATTTCCCGTGCGCCCATCTTGCCTGCGGCGCGATTGTTCCAGAAACCAAAGCTGTAGGCGGCATTGGAGGAAGAGCCCTCCAGCAAGGGGCCCATGGAGGAGGCTTTGAGAACCGGCTTGCCCTGGGCCAAAAGCAGGTCGCCCATGCGTGCCCACTGGGTAGGGGTCATCAAAAAGCCCGCCGCCAGCAGCGGGTTGCCCTTGGCATCGGCGAGGTATCGCTGAGACCCGAGACCCAGTGGACGCAGGACACGGCGCTCCAGGTAGCGGGTGGGTGATTCTGCGAGGAACCTTCCCTTGAGCTTCTGTTTCAGCACTTCATGAAACACCTGCAAGGCACTGGGACCATAAATGAAACTTTTCCCGGGTGTGCCCACGAGCGGGCGATCCAGGGCCATTTGATTGCGGTTGGACAAACCGTCCTGATGCAGCTTCAGGCAGCGTTCCAGCCCGCAGTTGAAGTCCAGCAACTGCTCGATGGTGATGTTTTCTTTTCCACCTTTCCGCCAGGAAGGAAGCGTGGCGGAGACTTTTTCATTCAGCGCCAGATGGCCATCCTCCACCGCCGCCATGGCCGCCAGTCCCCAAAAGCCTTTCGTGCCGCTGTAGATGCGGCGGGCTTCGCCCTTCTTTGCACCGTTGGCATAACTTTCGTGGATGACCTTGCCGTGCTGTTTGATGAGCAGTGCGTAGCCTTTCCTCGCGGCCACATATTTGGCAGCGCCTGCCACGTTCAGCGAGGTCTCCGCCGCCCCGGCCAGGGGCGCGACGGCGAGGCCTGACAGCAAGTGAAGAAAGTGACGTCGCGGGGAGTTCATGGGCGCGGAGGGACGATCATGGATACGATATGATCTTCCAGGGCAGACTGCCAGCTTCGCGGTGTTTCTCCCAGGATAAAACTCAGCCGGGCATTGTTCAGCACCGTGAAAGGAGGGCGGGCGGCCTTGAACTGGGGAAAGTCGCGCAAACGCAGCCCATGAGTGAAGTGAGGCCGATCCAACAGCCCATGGCGGTGAGCCAGATCCAGCGAGACCTGGGCATAGTCACGCCAAGTGGCCACCCCGGTATTGCACAGGTGCAACAGACCGGTGACGGACGACAGGTCTGTGAACAGACGCTCCAGCCAGCGGGCGATGTCCACCGTGCTGGTGGGCACGCTCCATTTGTCCTCGATGAATCCAAGCGGCTGGCCTTCCCGTGCCCGCTGCAGGGCTGTTTCTGGCACACCGCCGCCACGCGGGCCAAACAGCCAGGAAACCCGTGCCACCAGAGCATCGGCATTTGCCGCCAGCACGGCCACTTCTCCGGCCCGTTTGGAGCGCCCATAGGCATTCACGGGCTCAGCCACGGATTCCTCCGTGAGGAAAACACAGCCTTTCCCCTCGAAGACATAATCGGTGCTGAGGTGGATGAAGCGCAGCCAGCGATTGGCACACACTTTGGCCACGATGGCAGCGGATTCCGCATTCACCCGCATCGCCAGTCCAGGATCGTCTTCACACTGGTCCGGGCTGGTGAGGGCCGCTGCATTGATGACGAGATCAAAGTCCATGTGTTCCAGTTCCTGCGCCACGGTTTCCGGTCGGCTGAGATCCAGTGTTTCCCGGCCTGGGGCAAGAATCTCATAACGCGGAGCGTAGTGCGCGGCCAGAGTCGCCCCCAGGCGGCCGGTGGCACCGAGGATGAGCAGTCGAGGACGGTCCTTCATGGGAGGAACATCACAGACGCCACCTGTGCAGCTTGCAATCAGAATTCCGTCCTTCATGTTGGGGCTTATTCACAATGACCCCGTCAACGCCTAGCATCGCCATCATCGGAGCCGGACTTTCCGGCCTGGCCTGTGCGCGTGCGCTGACTCAGGCCGGGCAGCGTTTCACGATTTATGAAGCCGCCGATGCCGTGGGTGGCCGTGTGCGCTCAGACGTGGTGGATGGGTTTACCCTGGACCGAGGCTTTCAGGTTTTGCTGCCTTCCTACCCGGAAGCACGCCGCGTCCTCGACTATGACGGGCTGAAACTGCGCCCCTTTTACCGTGGGGCCGATCTCTTTTACAAAGGCCGCTTTCATCGCCTGTCGGATCCCTTCACCCATCCCCAGGATGCACTGAAGCATGCACGGGATCCTTTCGTCTCCTGGATGGACAAATGGTACACCATCGTTCTGCGCAAGGAGGTGCTGACCACCCGCAAGATCGAGCGCCGCATCCCCGAGATCGAGACAGAAGACTACCTGCGGGATTTCGGTTTCAGCGAGGAGTTCATTGACCGCTTTTTCCGTGCCTTTTTCGGGGGCGTCTTCTTGGAAAAAGACCTGCGGACCTCCGCGCGCATGTTCCTGTTTCTCTACTCCATGTTCAGCACTGGGGGGGCAGCCATCCCGGCGCATGGCATGCAGGCCATCCCAGATCAGCTCGCCATTTCCCTGCCCCCGGGCAGTCTGCGACTGAATTGCCCTGTCGCCTCCGTCCGCGTGGGAGAAATCACCCTCGCAAGTGGCGAGATTATCCACGCAGATCACATCATCGTTGCCGTCAGCGAAGAAGTCGCCGCCCGGCTGATTCCTGAAGCCACGGGAGAAAAACTGCTACCAGGCCGCAGCACCACCTGTCTATATTTCACGACGGACCAGCCCGTGCCGGAAACGCCCACCATTTACCTGGATGGCGATGGCCGCGGCCCGGTGAACAGCGCCTGCGTGCTGTCTAAAATCGCGCCCCTTTACGCTCCCGCCGGCCAGCACCTCATCTCCGCCAGCATCATTGGCGCCCCCTCCAGCGACGAGCTGGAAAGCGTGGTGAGGGACCAAATGGCCGCCTGGTTTGGCGAATCGGCCTACCGGTGGAACCACCTGCGCAGTTATCAGGTGCGCCACGCGCTGCCCGAGGAACGCCAGCTCCGCCTGGGAGAGGGACCCCTGTCAGCCGTCCTGGCTCCCGGTCTGTATCGCTGCGGCGACTGGTGCGAGGATGCCTCCATCAATGGGGCACTCATCAGCGGGCGCCGCGCCGCCGAGGCCGTCCTGGGTGCCCTCGGCTGATTTTTTCCGACGAATCGACGAACCGTGGCAGATCGCAAGCAGCCACCAATTCTCGACAAAATAGGGACAACATGTCCCCGCCTCCGGCACACACCCTGCTAAGGGCGAATTGACAACCATTCTCAGCGGTCTAGTCTCCGCGCCCTTTTTCATCCCAAAACCTGACCATCAATGAGCACCCCCGCGCCCGGCAAACCCGTCTATAACGTCAAGAACCCCTTCATCGCCAAGGTGAAAAAGGCCTATGACCTGTCTGGCCCAGGCGCACCGAAAAACACCCGCCATTACGAGATCGATCTGGCAGGCAGCGGCCTGGAATACACCCCGGGGGACTCCCTGGCCGTGCAGCCGCAGAATGATCCCGCCTTGGTGGACGACATGCTGAAGGTGCTGGGCTTTTCCGGCGAAGAGATTGTCACCCATCCGAAAACCGCCACCCAAGTGCCGATCCGTCAGGCCCTCATTGAAGGCAGCCTCATCACCGAGGTGGATAACAAGCTCATCAAAGCCATCATCGAGAAGACCAACGGCCAGACCCTGCTGGCGGACATGGCGACTCCCGAGACGAAGCAGGCGCTCAAAGACTACCTGTGGGGCCGTTTCGTCATTGATCTCCTCATCGAAAACCCGGACGCCAAGTTTGAGCCAGCCGAGTTCATGGGAGTGCTGAAGAAGCTGAACATCCGCCTTTACTCCATCAGCAGCAGCCAGAAGGCGCACCCGGAAGAAGTACACCTCACCATCGCCACGGTGAAATACAGCAGCCACGGCCGCGAGCGCGGCGGTGTGGCCTCCACCTTCCTGGCCGAACGCATCACGCCCGAGACCTCCATCCCGGTGTTTGTGAACCACGGCAAAGGCTTCCGCCTTCCTGAGCCGCAGGAAGAAACACCGATCATCATGGTGGGCCCAGGCACCGGCATCGCTCCTTTCCGTGCCTTTGTCGAAGAGCGCAAAGCCACCGAAGCGAAAGGCAAAGCCTGGCTGTTCTTTGGCGAAGTTAGCAGCGCCACCTGCTTCTTCTACAAGGACGAGTTCGACGCCTACCTGGCCGATGGCACGCTGACCAAGCTGACCACGGCCTGGAGCCGCGATCAGGCTGAAAAAATCTACGTGCAGCACAAAATGCTGGAAAACAGCGCCGAGATCTTTGCCTGGCTGGAGCAAGGTGCCATCGTCTATGTCTGCGGCGACGCCGCCCGCATGGCGGTGGATGTGGACAAGGCCCTGCACACGATCATCGAAAAAGAAGGTGGCAAGACCCCTGAAGAAGCCGTCGCCTACATGACCGCTTTCAAGGAAGCCAAGCGCTACCGCCGCGACGTGTATTGATTTGTTTCCCCATCCGGGGTTGAACTTTAAGGGCCTCAACGGTTTTCGTTGAGGCCCTTTTTGTTAGGCGATGACGCGAAATGAATCACTCCACCTCCGCCCGCCATTTCAGAGCCAGCTGCTTCAGGCGTACAGCCACTTCGGGCTCGCTCTCCGTACGGTTCATTGTTTCATTGGGGTCGGAGTTAAGATCATAGAGCTCAGTCCCGCTGCCATCGGCATTGACCAGGAGTTTCCACCGGCCCTCCCGCACCGCGACATTGGGCGATTTGGCATCGGCTTCTTTCGGGTAAGGAAAGGTGCGTATTCCCTGCCCCTTTAGCGCCGGTTTGCGTCCGTACTCCCAGAACAAAGGATGGCTGCGTTCGCGGGGCACGCCTTTGAAGACAGTGGTCAGGTCTTCACCATCGGAGGCATAGTCCGCAGGCAGCGGGATGCCGGTCAGCGAAGCCAGCGTGGGGAACAAATCCACGGCACCCACCACCGACGTTTCATCCACTTGGCCGGGCGGGATCACGCCGGGCCACCGCGCAATCAAGGGAGTGCGGATGCCCCCCTCATAGAGGCTCCATTTCATCCCGCGAAGACCGCCTGTGCGGGCATGATCAAAAGAAGGTTCCGGCCCATTGTCTCCGGCCAAAAGAATCAGGGTGTCCTTCTCAATTCCCAAGTCGCGCAGCCCCTCGAGCAAACGGCCAATCTGGCGGTCAGTCTCGGTGAGGACAGCGCGGAATTTTTCCAACTGTGTGCGCTCATCGGCGCCATCCACCGGACGAAAGGGCGTGTGCGTATCATCCAGCCAGAGATTGACCAAGCAGGGTTTGCCTGACTTGGCTTTCAGGAATGCCAGCGTCTCATCCACCATCCAGCGGGTGCGATCATGACGTGCCACCTGCTGCGGTTCGCGCTCCATCGTCCAGGGCATGGTTTTCAAACCGAGAGCGGCAGCAGGTTCCGGGCTCTCATAGGTGCCCAGTCCCATATCATAACCATAGGCGGCAAATTTGGGCGCATCCGTCACATCGCGCCCGCCCCCCAGGTGCCATTTGCCAATGTGGGCCGTGGCATAACCAGCTTTGCTAAAAAGCCGAGGCAGGGAGGGTGCCGCAGGATCCAGGTAATCCACCTGCTCGCAGAGGCGATTTCCCTCACGGGTCTGCAGGTAGCTCGTGATCTGCCAGCGCGCTGGATACTGCCCGGTGACGATGCCACAACGCGAGGCCGAACAGATGGGTGAAGCGACATAAAACTGGCGAAACTGCATCCCCTCCCGGGCGAGGCGATCCAAATTCGGCGTGGCAATCTTGCCCCCATAGCTCGCGGGATCTCCCCAGCCGAAATCATCCACCAGAACAAACACCACGTGCGGCGGTGCCGCCTGCGCCGTCAAAGCCAACAAAAAAAGGAATGAGAGAATGCTTCTGATCATGCCATCCAAACGTGATTTCCCTGAACTAAAATTCCAACCATTCACTCCTGAGGATATTCAAAGAACACCTTTCACCCACGGTCAGTGCGATTCACCCAATGTGGTCAATTCACGGTCCGTCAACAGAAGGGTGCAACCCAGCTTGGCCGCTTGATCAAAGGCAGCCGCGTGAATGGAGTCCGACTTTGGATAATCAATCAGCAGGATGGGTTTGCCATCCGCCTTCAGTTTTTCGAGGAAGCCGATGACATGCCGCATCTCCGTTTCACGGCTCAATCTTTTTCCTTTTACCAACAAGTCCTCTACCCCGATACCGCTGATCATTTGCCGATAGCTTTTGTCCTCCAGCAAGGCGGCGGCATTCTGAGAAATGACCCAAAAGCGGGGATTCTTCGCCCGAGCTCGTTTAGCGATCGTCTCCACCCACGCGATCATATCATGCCGATAAGGGCGGCCTGTTTCCGAGTTCACCCGGTTGTCCAGCCAGTCCTTGCGCTCGGCGTCGTATTCGTAAAACTCAAACGCATCCACGATGTCTAGGTAAATGCCGTCAAAGCCTTGCCGGACGACCTGATCCACGGTCGGAAGCATGATCTTCTGCCACTCAGGCTGCCAAAATCGGACCCGATAATTGCCCTTCCAGTCTGGATTTTCCGTATTGAGAAATGCAGGCGCAGAGGCATCAGGCTTACCGTCTTTGTCCGCATCCCAGTTTTTCTGCCAATACGGACGGTAGTCTTCCGCCTCGCCAATCGAGACGTACGCCAGCACACGGCGGCCTGCTTTGCCTAGACGGATCTGGGCGATTTCTGCCACCGTCCAGGCTCCTTCAACAGATGTGTTATAGGCTGCATCCAGGACGATGATGTCCCGTCCGCAGGAAGCCAGCCTTTCCACCACGGCCCCTCGGCTGCTCGCCAAACGGTCCGCCTGCAAGACATAGGCCATGGATTCCGGCTTGATAGCGACCGTCTCTGCCAATCCACACACACTGAAGCCCCACAAAATTGGCAAAAGGATCCTTTTCATGCAAATCATTCTGGAGAACTACCAGCGTGCAGACCAGCCTTAATTCCACATTGACGCCACCGCACACGGCGATACTCTGCACAGGACGCATCAACGCATCATCATTCGTCCATATAACCAACACAGCACCATGTCCCGCTCTTACATCTTCTCTTCTGAGTCCGTCGGCGAAGGCCATCCAGACAAAGTCTGCGACACCATCTCCGATGCCATCCTCGACGCCTGCCTTACCGTGGATCCGAAGAGCCGCGTCGCCTGCGAAACCTTCGCCAAGAGCAACATCGTGGTCGTCGGTGGTGAAATCACCATCCCCAAGCTCCAGGACAAAAAGAAAGGCACCACCAAGCCGATCGACGAAGTGATCAACGTCGGCAAGGTCATCCGTGACGCTGTCCGCGGCATTGGTTATACCAACAACGACGACGTCTTCCACGCCGACCAGATCTTCATCAACAACTACCTCACCATCCAGAGCCCCGACATCGCGCAGGGCGTGGACGAAAAGGCCGCTGAAGGCAAGAAGCACGCTGAACAGGGCGCTGGCGACCAGGGCATCATGTTCGGTTATGCCTGCGACGAAACCGAAGAGCTGATGCCAGCTCCAATCATGTATGCCCACCGCCTGGGCCGTGAGCTAACCAAGATCCGCAAGGCTGGCAAGGCCGCCAAGTGGCTGCGCCCGGACGCGAAGAGCCAGGTCTCCGTGGAATACGTGGACGGCCGCCCGACCCGCATTGTCAACGTCGTCATCTCCACCCAGCACGCCGCCAGCGTGGAACACGCTGAGATCGAGAAGTTCTGCATCGAGCAGGTCATCAAGAAGGTCCTTCCAAAGGGCATGCTGACCAAGGACACCGAGTACCTCATCAACCCAACCGGCAAGTTCGTCGTCGGCGGTCCTCAGGGCGACAGCGGCCTCACCGGCCGTAAGATCATCGTGGACACCTACGGCGGCATGGGCCGTCACGGTGGTGGTGCTTTCTCTGGCAAAGACCCGTCCAAAGTGGACCGCAGCGCCGCCTACATGGGCCGCTGGGTTGCGAAGAACGTTGTCGCCGCCGGCCTCGCTTCCAAGTGCGAAATCCAGTTTGCCTACGCCATCGGTTATCCGCTGCCAGTCAGCGTGCACATCGACAGCTTCGGCACCGGCACCATCAGCGATGACGCCATCCTGGATGCCGTCCTGAAGACCTTCTCCTTCAAGCCTGCCGACATCGTCAAGCAGCTCGACCTCCTCCGCCCGATCTATTCCAAGTCCACCAACTACGGTCACTTCGGCAAGATCGGCGATCCTGACCTCACCTGGGAAATCGCCAGCAAGGCCGAAGCCCTCAAGAAGGCTGCGAAGTAACACTTCCAGTTAGGCGAATGCCTATCACATCAGCCGCGTGGGGTCAGCCCTGCGCGGCTTTTTTTTGCCTGCATTTCCAGGTTACCCCCGCAGGGTCCTACGGTCAGTAGTTCACGGCGCTTACCGCATCCAGGTCAAAACCGGAACTGCCGCTGCCGTTGATGGAATTGTTTTCTTCCGTGTGGCGAACCAGCCTTCCGGCCGCATCGCGAATGGCGCGATCCCCGGTCGAGGTGAGCCGGATGAAACGAAACCACTGCAGGTCTGGCCGACCCAGAGCGCTCACGTCAAAGCTGTCCCCCCCGCTGCGGGACGGATTGGTGGGATCCTCCCCAGTGGAGGCATTCACGCCGGCAAATCCCTGGGCGTAGTAGGCAGGCTGAGAAAGATCCGCCATGCCATCCGCCGCTACATTGACCCGAAAGGGGAAGCGCTGCCACTGCCCTTCAAACAAAGCCACCTCGACGGTTGCCGGCTCCATGAAACGCTGGTTCGGATCCTTGTTCTTGAAGAACACATTTTCGAAGACCGTGAAGTCTGGACCGGCGGACGACTCGACAATGTTATCTGTGAACTCCAGCACGAGGCTGCCGCCTCCGGCGGAGCTGGCATGGAGGGACAACAATTGGTTAGGCAGATAGGCCGGAGTGAAGGTGCTGGATCCTTCGGGTGGGCCCGTGACATTACCCGGCACGCTGCCAGAGCCAAAGCCACCCGCTGAAAGCGGAGAAAAATGCTGCACCTTGTCAGCAAAGGGGTCTCCCGACACACCCGCCTGCCCACGCTGACGTGTCATCGGCAGGATCTGCGTGACTGCGGCCGCATACGGCAGCCAGCGGCCGTCCGGTGTCAGTGCCGTGAGTTCATAGGAATAGCCCATGCCGGTGATGAGCTGGCGGTCCACCACATTGGTCCCCTGCCCCCGGTAGATCTCCACCCCGTTTCTCTTCAGGCTCACTCCGGCCACGGGTGTGCCCAGGGCGGCACTCATGGCCTCATACTGCCAGGCCAGGCCCGCCTTGTCGCGAGAAGGGATAACCAGCAGCCCCTTGCTAACCGGAATCTGAAAAGTCTTTTGAAACGTCAGCCCCAGGGAGTCTTCCACCTGGATCTGGAATTCAAACCTTGCCTCTGCATCTGGGGCAAAGCCCGCCAGGGCGCCCGCTTCCGTCAGCGACCAGCCTGGGGGGATCTGGCCGCCTGTCAGGGTCCAGCGATAGGGGGCCGTGCCTCCCGTTGCCTCGAACTGGCCGCTGTATTGTGCGGCCGGTGCCGCAGGTGGCAGCAGGGTCTCATTTACAATGTCCAGGCCGCCTTCCGCCACCACTCTGAAAGCACGCTCCACCTGCGTGAGAGAGTCGCTCACCGTCACCCGCAGCTCATGCTCCCCCGGTTCATCGAATCGCCCGGTGATCACTCCCGTATCCCGATGGCAGGTCCACCCAGCCGGTGCCGCCGTCAGCGTCCAGACATAGGGTTGAGCACCACCGGTGGCGTTCAGCGTTGTAGTGTAAGCCTGACCCAGCTCTCCAGGGGGCAGTTCCACCGTCACGATGGAGAGGGGTTCTTCGGAGGCGATCACCAGCATTGTCGCAGCGGAAACCTGCGTGCCCTCGGCATCGGTCACATACACATTCATGGGCACATTCAGCGGTTTTTCCGCCATGCCCGAAAACTCGCCCGTCAGGGCATCCAAGGAAAATCCGGGAGCGTCCTCTTCGGTCTGAACACTCCACACATACGGCGGTAAACCGCCCACCACCGCAAAACGATGCGACAGCCACTCCTTCGCCCGCACAGGGGCAGGATGCGGGGCCACGATCATCAAAGGCACGCGGTTCAGCTTCACCTGGCCAGATTCCGCCGCGCCTTCTCCCGAAATTTGGGATAGGTCAAATACTGGAAACCACAGTCCGTGCGAGCGCACCTGGCGGTTCAGTCCATGCCCGCCGCTGCCGCTGATTTCAGTGATGCCACGGGGCAGCAGGTCATCCAGCGCACGGTCATCCTTGCCGTGCAGAAAACGGTCTAACAAATTTTTCAACCCAAGATCACCATCAGTCGCAGAGGATTTGCCGCCCGAGCTTCCTGATGAAGAAGGGGCCCCGCGATCCATCGCGGAGCCCCCGTTATCAAAGCCCAACCACGCCCCTCCCACCGCCAGGACCACCAGCACAGCCAGGGCCAAGGCTTTCAGGGAAGAGTGTGGTGAGCCGGAGGTCATGAATCAGTCACGGCAGACAAGATGACAGCGCCCGAGCGGGTGACGCCTAGCGCGGCCGAGGGCAGCAGGAAATAGCCGAAACCTTCGCTGTCAAAGGCATTGGCCGTGCTGGCATCCGGCACCAGCATTCCCTGCACCGGGATAACCTTGCGGGCAGCCCCTTCGCCCAGTGTGATGCTGCCGCTGAAGGCACCCGTCGCATTGACAATCTTCAGCTTCTGCGGAGCGACCATCGTCGCGCTGGTGATGCTGACAATTCGCACACCAAAGGTCTTCGGATTGGCATTTCCGCCCACGGCTTCGATGCCGCCATCCTGCAGCACCAGTTCCGCATTATCGGAGGCGGACTCCTGTGCATCCAGAGGCAGCGTAGCGCCGCCCGCCGGGCGATATTTTCCGCCCAGAGCCACCAGGGTGATGGGAGATTCCCACCCGTCCTGATAGATCGGTCCTTTCGCCTGCTCAGGCTTGCTCCAGGTCAGCGTGCCCGTGATGGAATGGGCCAAATCATCGGCCAGATTCACTCGACCTGTCAGACTGCCCACCGTGGTGTAAAGGGCCTGATACAGGACCACATCACCCTGGATGGAAAGAGGGCTGCTGCCGGTGAATTTGCTGCCATCTGCCAGCACGCCAGTGACCGTTGCCACGGCCTTTGGCGACAGCTTCAGGCTGCCATAGCTGGCCCCCTGGGGCACGGTGGCAGCCGGAGATCCGGACTGGGCTGCGCGAAAGTTATAAATGCCCGTGCGGGTCGTCGCTCCCTGAGCGCGCCAGCCCGCCAGGGTCGCCCCTTCCGGCAAAGTGCCAGTGAAAGCCCCGGTCGTGGCATTGAGAGTAAAGCTCAGCGGCTGGATGGTGCTGCCCACCTTCAGATCGCTAGAGCCAGTGGGGTTTGCCGTCGCTGCATCCAGGTTGCCTTTGATGGCATAGGTCTTTTTGCCGATCACCACTTTGCCAGTGTAAGTGGCCTTGGCCGTGGTGGTCACCGTGACGGAGGCCCCGAGGCCGCCGGTTACGCTGCCAGCACGGTCCACCAGGCCACTGAAGGTGCCCACTGCGCCCGCGGGGAATGCTTCCACATTCATCAGCAGCACCACGGAGGTGCTCACACCATAGGCATTGGTCGCGGTGAGAATCACCTGGTCATACTCACCGGAAGCTGTCGGCGTGCCGGTGATCGTGCCATTGGCATTGATCTTCAGCCCTGGAGGCAGGCCTTTGGCGGACCATTTCACCGCCGTGCCGCCAAAAGTCAGAACGGACACATTCAGCGCAGCACCCACACGCAGTGTGCCAAACTCCTGGTTAGCCGCAATGCGGGCCTTGTTCTCATCATCCTGGATTGTCAGGGTAAACTGGCGGGTCGCAGGCAGGCCCAGTCCGATTTCATTGGCCGTCAGGGCGC
Source organism: Verrucomicrobiales bacterium (assembly GCA_003453085.1). GTDB lineage: Bacteria > Verrucomicrobiota > Verrucomicrobiia > Verrucomicrobiales > Verrucomicrobiaceae > Prosthecobacter. The sequence continues at coordinate 4,320 of DMMK01000597.1, read as the reverse complement.
CAAAATTGACGATGACGGTTTCATCCGCTTCCAAGGTGGTCGTATCATTCAGCACCTGGATGGCCAGGGTCTTCGTGAGATCACCCGGCTCGATCACCAGTTCGCTAACGGTCGTAAAGTCCGTACCGCTCGTGGCCGTGCCGGTAATCACCAGAGGCACCGTCACCGTCTGGGTCACGGTGGGGGAGACGTTCACCGTCACATTCACCGTGCCATCGGCCTCATTGACAGTGCGGGTAGCGGAGGCAAACCCAATGATCGGCAGCGGATCATTGTCCTGAATCGTGAGCGTGAACTTTTCCGAGTTCAGCGCACCGAGGCCCGCCAACGCCGTCGGGGTAGGTTCCCCCAGAGTCACGGCCACCGTTTCATTGCCTTCGCCTTTGAGGGAATCATTGACCACGGTGATGTCGAAGGTCTTGCTGGTCTCACCGGCGGCAAACACCAGCGAAGCCGGAGCCGTGGTGGTGTAGTCGCTGGTCAGCGTCGCCGTTCCAGCCAGGGTGACTGGCACCGTGACTTCCGCAGAAGCGGCAGGCGTCAGTGTCACCGTCACGGTCGTCGTGCTCGCGTCCCCTTCAGAGACGGACTGCGAGGCCGTGGTGATCTGGGCCGCACGAACAATCAGCTCCGATGTCGGACGATAGCCCAGCACCAGGTCCGATGTGGTGGTGTAAAAGCTATCATTGGCCAGGAAGCTCACATACTCCGTCGCATCTTTGGAGAAGACTTTGACTGCATATGCAGCGGGGCCACCGGCATTCGCCAGGGCCGGATGGTCCGGTGTGAACCGCCGATTCGCTCCGGTGGCAGGGTCATAGGCCTGGAGGTGATTGATCTGGTAGCCTGTGATCCACAGACGACCAGCAGAATCCGCTGCCAGACTGCTCGAGGCATCGGCAGTGAAAACCGGTGTCGAAACGGCCACCGTCAGGGACGAAGCTTCATCCACCAGCACGGCGGCCACAGCGGCATCCACCTGGGCGGCGGTGAATTTGATGACCTTGTTGTTAACCGATTCATCAAAGTCCGCGAGGCTGACGAACACATTGCCTTCCGCATCGGTCGCCAAGCCGCCAGAAAAGGCGCTCAGAGCTGCCGTCAACGCCCGGACGGTCTGGCCGTCCGTGGAGACAAACGTGAGGTTACTGGAAAAGCCCGCATTGGCTCCGCCGATGAGCCAGCCTTCACGGCCAGAGGTGGGATGCTTCCAAAACACGGCATTGTAATTTTGCAGGGTTGCCAGGGCTGGAGTCACCAGCGGTGTGGTTGGGGAGGAAGGATCAAAAAGATACACGCCGGATGGGCCGGAAAAGCCGCCACCGCCCACCAGCGCCTGTGTGCCCGAACGGCTGATCACGAAGGATGGATCCAAAAGGATGCTTGTTGGATTAGCCACCTGAGTGGCCGCAGCCGCCCCGAAGGTGTCCTGAACAAAGGCTTTGCCCTCCGTGCCAAACAAGAAGCGTCCATCTGGCAGATGGGCATGGCTAAAGGAAAAATTGGCGAGTTCGCCAACCTTGAGGCTGGTCCACTCCTGGGCAAAAGCTGCGGTGGACGCGAAGGCCATGGCCGACGCGCACAGGAACGCAGCCCGTTTCATAAGGCTGATGTGCATAGATAGGTGCTGTTTTGTCTCTGACGGGGTTTATGCGAGAGACGGGCACCTGGCCGTGAGGCCAGCCGATCACATCTCTCACTCTTCATTGTGCGATGAAGTTTTCTCACCTCTCCGGGCGGGAAAGGCGGAAGTGAGCATTCTCAGCGAGATATTCGGACTCCGGGTTTGTGGTGGCCTGATGAAGGAAAAGACCGAATACGGACTTTTCTTCTCTCAGAACCACACGCCTTTCTCACTCGTCTTCACCACCGGTTGCCCCGCGATTGACTTCGCCTGACCGTCATCACTGACGGCCACGTTGTGAAATTGTGACCCGATACCGCAGCGCAACTGTGACCGAATCTAACGGTCTTCCCTGCATCTGTGAATGGCTGCCAGAATCACTCATGCATGATCCCGGTCTTGATAAAGAAAACGCGCCCGCACTGCTGCAAAGGCCCGCCATGAAATGCAGATAGATTGCATCAATGCCCTGCGCAACGTGAAACCTCACCTTCCTCCCGGACGGCTAAACATGGAGGCAGGCCGCTTGGGCTCCTCCTTTTTAGGTGTAGGCAGCGACTCCCCGGCAATCTTTTCCGCCGCCTGCATATTGGCCGCGCTCGGTGGCGCACGGTCCGTTGCCTTCTTGTTGCTGCTCAGCAGGTTGGATTTCCAATTCGTGTCGCTAATCGAACCCGTACCCCGGTACTCCAGCAGTTCGCTGAAGGGCAAAAACACCAGCCCAGGAAGGCCGCGGATACGCACCTGCGCCGTCAGATCCACCGCATCGCGAATGAAATCAATCTTTCCGCCCATGGCGATTTTAAACACACTGGTCAGCGCTTCGAAGTTTTCCGTCACCACATACCCATCCGCCACCTCAAAGGTGCAGTTGGCCTCCTTCGCCAGATTGTAGCCTTTGATCTGCCCCGGCAGTACACTGCCCAGGATGGGGGTCAGCGGTCCCAAGATGGGAATGGCATACAGGTTGCCATTGACGATGATGGCCGCCCCGCCGCCCTTCAGCGCCATCCAGTCATTTTGCCGACCAGCGAAACGGAAATGCCCCGTGATGTCCCCCTCCGTGTCATTCGTCTTGGAATACACCTGGGCAAACCGCTGGAAGCTCACCCCATCCACCCGCAGTTCCCCGGAGTAGGGCTGCGGCAGCTTGGTTTCATCCATTTTCCCTTTCAGTGAAAACGTTCCGCCCATCAGGGAGGAATCGATGTCAAAGGCCGTCGTGCCGCCCTTGCTTGAGACATCGGCTGTCAGCTTTTCAAAGGGCACCTTTTTTCCAAAGATCTCATACGGGAACTCACCCGCCTTGACCACCACATCGAAGTCGTTCGTGCCGGGGGACACATCCACGCTACCTTTGGCAGACAGGGCCTCGCCAAACAGCCGCCCGCGAATGTCGAACTTCATATCCAGGCCCTTGAAAATCAGCTCCCCTTCAGGAGAAGCGATGAGGAAATCATCTCCCCACAGGGAGAAGCGGCCCGTGCCGGTGGGGTGCTTGAACTTCACCTGAAAGTCGCTCTTCGATCCTTCCCGGTAGTAGATGACTCCGTCCATCTCCACCGCCGTCGTGTTCGGCAGGCGGTACTTGGCAATCTGGTCTGCCACCTTGGGAGCAAAGCAACTCGTCACAGCCACCGGGTCCAGTCCTGCGCGGATGCCTTCCAGCCGCACCCACTTCTCCCCCACCGTGTCATTCACATGCACGTGAGCCACTTCGCCCACACCTTCTGGCCGCCGAATCTTGGCATTGCGGAAATGCATGATCGGTCCCTGGAATTCCACATCCGCCTCCAGTTGCTCAACATCCACGCCCCGGTAGCGAAGGTTGCGCAGATCTCCACGCCCCTTGTTCACGCACTGCTGTAGATCCGCCTTTGGCCCAGCCCCTTCGACCTCAAAGTAAATGCTCGACTTCGGGTTGCACTGAAAGCGGCTGATGAGCTCCCGGGTCTGCTTCATCTTCGCAAAGGGCATGAAGGCATTCGGGTCCATCTGCAGCACCGCCCGATAGCGGAAGCCTTCCACCTCATGCGACAGAGCCTGGGCCGTGAGGGTGCCGGTTTCATGTTTCAACACCAGATCCCGCACATAGACACCCTCCGGGGCCACCCCGATGTTGGCCTCCAGCCCGTCAAAAACCGCCCCGCGTGTGCTGAACCGGCCACAGTCCAGCCGCCCCGTGGCCTGCACCGGCCTTTTTCCCTGAGCCAGTGGCCCGTCCACATGCCACACCCCATTTAGAGCCAGGTGGGGCGTGCCGTAAAAGACGATTTCGCGCAGGTTGTCGCTGTTTAAAAAAGCCTGCGCCATCCCCGGCAGGTCCGCGCTGGAGGTCAGTTGAAACCGCATCTCTGGCGTGCCCATCCGCCAGGTGGCACTGGCATTCACCTGCCCGGTGGGATCTTTGAGGTAGAGACGGGTGAGATCAATGAGGCCCGCATTGTACTCGGCCTCGGCCACCAGTTCCTGGCACAAGTAGGAATCGTAACGCATGCCGGTTGTTTCAAAAAACAGCCGGGCGGCCAGTTCCTGAGGCCGGTCCAGCGCTCCGTTCACTTCCAGGCGAAGCTGCGGCACGGTGTCAAATTTGAACCGCTGCAACCAGTCCAGCGCTCGCTGGATGCGACGATGGTGGGCATTCAGCACCTGGATCTGGTGCGCCACGGAAAGGCTGTCTATCTTGGGTTTTGGAG
>DMMK01000536.1 GCA_003453085.1 Verrucomicrobiales bacterium | reverse complement strand
GCTTCATCGCCGACCGCGAAGTCGGTGCCGACGCTTTTGCTGGCGAAGATGCGGCGGATGTCATCCACGCTGTGTTCCTTGAGACCGCCCATGATGAAGGTGCTCTGGGCAAAGGGGATGATGCCCTGCTGATCTGCCGGAGTGCTGAGTTTGCCGCCGCCAAAGTTGATGGTCACGCGGACGGTGCCCTTTTCAAAAGGCGTGGGTTTGATGTTCACGCGCACGTTGTTTTCAAAGGTGGCCTGGGTGAGCTCGAGTTCCTTCACGATGGACTCCTGGACGACCTTGCCGGGTGTGCCGAAGGTGGTGTAGGCAAAGGCGGCGGTCTCTTCCTGCTTCGGAGCTTCCACAGGCTTGCTCTGGCTTTCGCGATACACGGCCTTGATCTGCTCGGCGGAATCGCCTTCCAGCTTCAGGTTGCCACCGACAAAGATCTGCACGTCGTCGCCCTTCCAGGTCTCGGCGAGGGCGGTGTGGCACTCCTCTTTTTTCAGGCTGGCGAGGGCCTCCTTCACACGGGCGAGATCATCCGACGGATGGGTGAAGACTTTCTTGGAAGCGAGGATGCTCACGACACCACTGGCCAGATCCCGTGACTTGCGGGAGTCGGCCTGGGCCGCGCGCAGTTCCACCGTCTTCAGCAGGGAGGCCTTGGCCTCTTCGAATTCGGCCTCAGTGAAACCATGCTGCACAGCGCGGCGGATTTCGGTTTCCAGCAGGGTCAAAGCCGCCTTCCACTGGTCTGGCGCGCACTGGCCCATGATGCCGATCACTTCGACAAACTCCAGATACTCGTAGCTGTAGGACTCTCCGCTGAGGAAGGGCGCACCCTCGGCCTTCGCCAGCTTGGACAGGCGCTGGTTGATCATTTCATCGGCCAGATCGCGCACCATTTTTTCGCGGCGGCTGGCGGCGGTGTCGGGCTTGTTTTTGGCGGGGCGCAGCATCTCCACGGAGATGTCCACGGCCTTGGCTTCCATCTCGGTATGCAGCTTGGCAATGAGACCGCGACCGGTGCTGATTTTGCCCAGGCTAGGGTCCGCCGGATTGGGAGACTTGGCTTTGGCATCGGCAAAGTTTTTCTCGATCTCGGCCTTCACGGCTTCCACGTCCTTGAAGTCACCCACGGCCACGATCACGGCGCGCTCCGGGGTGTACCACTTGTTGTAGAATTCGACAAAACGCGCCTTCTGCATCGTCTTGATGGTCTCTTCGGTGCCAATGGGCAGGCGATTCGGCAGCAGGGAATCTGGCAGGGCAAACTTGTAGCCTTCCAGCATCGTGCGGTAATCAATCGAGTCGCGGCTCAGCTTCTCGCTCAAAATGATGCCACGTTCCTTGTCGATCTCCTTTTCACCCAGGCTCATGCCATCGAGGTAATCGCGGAAAAGCTGCATGCCTTCGCCCAGCATCTTGGTTTCCACCTTGGGCAGTTCCAGCATGTACACCGTTTCCTTGAAGGAGGTGTGCGCATTGGTATCCGCACCGAAGCCCATGCCCAGACGCTGGAAGTACTCCACCATCTCACCGCCGGGGAAATGGCGGCTGCCATTGAAGGCCATGTGCTCCAGGTAGTGCGCCATGCCCTGCTGGTCGTCCTCTTCCATCAGCGATCCCACATCCATGTAGATGCGGATGCTGGCACGTCCTGGGGGCTCCACATTGGGCAGGATGACATAGCGCAGCCCGTTTTTCAGGCTGCCAAACGTCGCCTTCGGATCGGCTTTCAGGTCGCTGGAATCTTGCGGCCACTGGGCGGTCGCAGAGAAACAGAGGAGGAACAGGGCACAGGTAAGACGAAGGATCATGATGGTTGTTCCCTGTAAGAACGCAGCGGGAGCCGGACCTGTCGAGAAAAAGTCACTTTTGGGCCAAACTCATCTCCGGGTTTGCCTGCCTCTGAGTGAAATCAGGGTTTACGGGCAGGATCATACAGCCGCTGAGAGAGTCTCCCACGATGCGGAAACGGCCTTTGATGACTTGTCGGGCAGTGAATGCGCACAGGGCTGCATCCAGCAGATCCATGCTACGGAGTGAAGCGGTCTGGATGCCTGCCTCCTCAAGCAGAGCCCGCCGGATTGTTCTTTTAACTCCGGCCTTCACCACCCGGCCTGCCAGCACACAGGCCACGGCCTGGGGGAAGGTTTCGAAGCAGACTGGATTTTTCAACGCTTGCTCCTCGCTCATTAGGCCAAAGTCCCGCCGCAACGCCTCATGGAGGGTCATGCCTTGAAGCATCCATTCATAGTAACCTCGCGGGTGGTTCCGGGCCTCTTCCTCCGTGGGGGTGGAAAAGCAATAAATGCCTTCCCGCATGAGTTGTCGTTCCGCCACACGTGCGCTGCCTCCTGGGGCTCGCCAGCAGCAGGGGGCATCCACCCCCACGGCCATGGCTTCTTGTTCTCGGCACCAGGCTGCTACTTCCTCGGCGTTTGTGGACTGAAGGGTGGCGACTACCTCTAGTCCCTCTAGCAAGACCGCGTGGAAGCCCTTTTTGACGCCGCCCACATCCACCCCGGCGGTGCGTGGTGAATTGAGGGTGTGAGTCTTGGCTTGGGAGGCGGGCATGAATGGTTAAAGCTACGTCCCGTGTGTTTTGGGAGGCGGTTTTTCTGAGCTATGATGACTCCTTGAAAAGCATTGACTCCGGTGAGGCTTTCGTGGTGGCATGTCTTATCTTATGAAATCCACGCGTTCCTTTTTTCTGCCTCTTCTGCTGGCCTGGATCACCAGTCTGGCCATGGCCCAGAGTGTGGCGACGGATGAATTCAACTTCAGCCAAGTCATCGGCAACTTAGAGTTTCTGGAGCGCACGGACTATCCGGAAAAAGAGCTGGGCTACAGCCTGCGGTACGAAAATGACAAGCTGCTCAAGGCCGACATCTACGTCTATGACAACGGTCAGCCTAACCTGAAGGACGGCATCGCCTCCCCCGAGGTGAAGGCGGAGATGGCCTCTGTCGCCAGCGGCCTGCACACCATGGAGGAAATGGGCAAGTATGAAGGCGTCAAAGAATTGCAGCAGGGCGAAAAGGTGACCAAACCCTCCGGCCTCAAATTTCTGTGGTCTCGCCACAGCCTGCGCCAGATCGGCGGCTCCGAAGTCATCTACCTGGGCAAGCGC
>DMMK01000754.1 GCA_003453085.1 Verrucomicrobiales bacterium | reverse complement strand
CGCAGTCGCGGGTAGCTGGTGAAGGAGCATTCCCAGTCCGCATTGTTGAGGGCCGTCAAAAAACTGTCTGTGCTTTGAAAGGCGGGATTGGCCTCCTGACCTTGGGCAGGAAGAAAAGTCCCCAGGCAGGCCGTCATGACAGCCAGACGTAGGATCAAGGAATAAAATGAAAGTTTCAATGGTTAGGCCAGGGCCGCGAGGATTAATCCGTGAACGTAAAGATTCCGACGCATTTTCGTCAACCTCTAAACTCCCAGCCCTGCCTATCCACATCTGATCTCACCCCTCATTTGACCTGCCCGCCGCCTCTGCTACAGAGTAACGATGGTCCCACGCAAGTTTGTCGCCCACCCTTTCGCCTATCACCAGGAGCTCGATGTCCGCATCGACAACCTGACCAATGAGGGCAGCGGTGTCGCGCGCGTGGACGGCTGGGTCGTCTTTGTCCCATTTGCCCTGCCTGGGGAGTTAGTGCGCTGCCGAATCTACCGCAATCATAAGAACTACAGCAATGCCGACCTCGTGGAAGTACTGGAGGCTTCCAGCGAGCGCGTGGCTGCTCCCTGCCCTCTTTTTGGCACCTGTGGCGGCTGCCAGTACCAGCACCTGGATTACGCGAAACAGATCGAATGGAAACGGCGGCAGGTGGAAGAGTTGCTGAAGCACATGGCAAAGATCGAGCACCCGGTGCTGCCTGTGATCGCCTCGCCCAAGCAATACGAATACCGCTCCAAGATCACTCCGCACTTTCACAAACCTAAAGCAGGGGAGATCGGGGCCATTGGCTTTCTGCGTGTGGGTACCCGCAACGCAATGGTGGATGTGGAGCAGTGCCCCATCGCCATGCCCCAACTCAATGAACAGCTCACCGTCGTCCGTGCGGAAGCCCGGGCAAATCAGGAGGCTTTTAAAAACGGAGCCACACTACTGATGCGAGCCGCAGTGAATGGAGTGCTGACGAAAGCGGACCAAATCGCCATCGAACAGGTGGGCGACGTGAAATTCGAATTCCAGGCAGGCGACTTCTTCCAAAACAATCCCTTCATCCTGGCCGACTTCGTGGGTTACGCCGTGGATGAAGCCAAATCAGCGGGAGCTCAGTACCTGGTGGATGCCTACTGTGGCAGCGGCCTTTTTGGCATCAGCGCCGCCCGTCATTTTCAGGAAGTCATCGGGGTGGAACTTTCCGAGAGCGCGATCCGCAAGGCCGCCCATAACGCTGAAATCAATGGCCTCACCAACTGCCGCTTCCTGGCAGCAGATGCTCGCGAAATCTTCAAGGAAGTGCCGCACGTCGGCAAGGAAACCGTGGTCATCATTGACCCTCCACGCGCCGGCTGCAGTGAAGAGTTCCTGCAGCAGCTTTTTGCCTTCGATCCCAAGCGCGTGGTTTACATCTCCTGCAATCCCGCCACCCAGATGCGCGATCTCGTGCTCTTCACGGAAGCAGGATTCAAGTTGGAAAAGGTCCAGCCCTTTGATCTCTTCCCCCAGACCAAGCACCTGGAGTGCGTGATGACACTGAGCCGTTGATCCACCCGCCGCACCTGGCACTTCGTTAGGTGCGGATTGGTACTGGCCCTTATTGGGGAGCCAACGCCGCCACGATGACCCGAACGTTGTGGGCCAGCATGGTCTCAAAGGTATGGGCATGCAGGGACGTGCCATCGGCCACCAGGGCTTCGCCTGTCTTCACTCCCGTGCTGCGCACGATTTCGGTCAGCACTTTGGGGTTGGCCTGGTCTTCTGGAAACACCGCCTTGATCTTGTTGTCACGGATCGCCTGGATCGTCTGCGCAATGTACTGGGCCGAGATGTCATCACTGCGGCCGATGCCCAACATGGGGATGGTCTTGAAACCATACTCTTTGCAAAAATAGCCGAAAGCAGCATGAGCGGTCACCAGTTTGCGGTCCCCGCGAGGAATGCGCGAAATCTCCTTTTGCGCCCAGCTCTTGAGCTGCATGAACTTCTCTCCTGCGGCCTTCGCCCCGGCTTCATAAGAGGCTTCATTGGCCGGATCCACCGCACTCAGTTCACTGGCGATGACTCGCGCGGCCCGTTTCATGTTTTCGGCACTGTGCCACCAGTGCGGGTCCACGCTGCTTTTGGCATGGGCCGGGCAGCACACAAAGATTTCATTCTTCGGATCCAGCAGAAGGGAAGGTATCGGTCGGCCCACCTCCACGATTTTCACCCCGCTGCCGACGCTGTCGCGCAGCTTGTCTAGGTAAGTCTCTAAATGTTTGCCGCAGGCCAGGACCAGCGGGGCCCCGCGCATGGAAGCGATGTCACGCGCAGACGGTTCAAAATGATGGATGTCACCTCCCGCTTTCATCACCTCCACCACTTCCACATGGGAGCCGCCCACCTGCCGGGCCACGTCCGCCAAAATAGGGTGAAGCGTGGCCACCTTCACAGCAGCCGAGGCACTGAGTCCCCAGGACAGCAGAAAAAAGAGAGAGAGGAAAGTTTTCATATCGGTGGAAAGAACAGGAGGCACCTTGCCACCAAGGTGCCTCATAAGAAACGATTGTTAATGCAAAATTGTTGCTAAAGATCAACGCACTTCAGGTCCGCCCCAGGCAAAGCTCACCTGGGCCCACACGGCGTGATCCGTGCCCCGCTCATTGGAGTTGTCATAGTTGTATTGCAGGCGAAAGCGCAGCGTGCGTGCATCATTGGCATACCAGGTGATACCTGGACTGACGCGAAAACGTGAATCCTGGGCCGTGTCGGCATTCCCAGCCACGTATTCACCGCGCAGGCCCAGTTCCAGATTGTTCGGCAGGCCGTAAAGCAGGCTCAGGTAGGCACCAAAGTCTTGCTGAGTTTCAGGATTGCGTCCTTCCACCAGCTCGTCCTCCACCTTGAAGCGATTGAACATGGCCTCCGAGCGCACCCGGAAGTAGCGGCCACCTGGATCAAAACCGTTTTCGCGCCACTGATACTCCGCATGCACGCCATAGATGCTGGTGCGGTAACCCGAAACATTGTCCGCCCAGGCCCCGGAAATACCGCCACGGAACTGGTGGAAGTCATTGTAGTTGTAAACGTTCGTCCAGTTGGCCACGAGCATGAACTCATCTTCTCCAAAGAAGGCTTCCTCAGCAGCATAACGCGCCTCACCTTCTTCCTCATGTTCATGACCATGGTCATCCTCACCTTTGGGGGCCACGCCTAGCGCCACATCAAACTGGGAGGTCCACGGCACCGGGGCCAGCCAAGTGATCTCCGCACCGATCGTCGTCATGGAGTCTTCGCCCAAGATCCGGGCATTCACCAAATACTGGTCAATCCAGTCAAACCCGTGCGGGTGGTAAGTATTCTGAATGCCAAACCGGTTGTAAACTCGGCCGCCACGAACCTCAAAACCTCCTGGGAGATTCTTAAACTTCCAGAACACCTCTTCAAAGATGGGGTCGATGCGCCCGCCCGTCACAGCCGCCGCATAGGTGATGAAAAATTCGTTGTACTCATCCAGTCGCCCCGAGAGAGAGAACTCAATGTTCTGGAACGTCACTGCGTCTCTTTCCTCAGGATCATGATGCCCGGCTCGCAGTTCTTCCTGCTCGGTAGAGGCCGTGCCGAAGGCCGTATCCATGTGCATGTGAGGAAAGATTTTGCCCGCGAGACTCACGTCCAGACCAGTCAGCCAGTCAGCCTTTCCGTCCATGGGTAAAACCACTGGCGCCGACATTGCACTGAAAGTGGAATACTCGTACTTTTGCTGCTGCTGAGCCGCAAACTGGGCCGAGGTTTGCGCCCAGGCAGCGCCGGAAACCAAAAGGCTGCCCATCAGGGCAAGAAATAAAGAAGAAGCAACGGGAGGATGCATGACAGCCAATAAAGCAATGAATTTGCATTAACATCAAGCCGTTTTCACAACTTTTTTGCGTTTGATCTCACCCCAGCAAAAACCCCACCCTTGATCCAAGAGTGGGGTGTGCTTCAAAAGAGAGCGCTGAATCAGGAATGTCAGGCTGTCAGCTTCGCGGCAATCCCAGCCACGTGCTTGCCCTGAAAGCGGGCCAAAGACAGCTCCTTTTCACTCGGTTGCCGGGAACCATCGGCCCCAGCAATGGTGGCTGCGCCGTAGGGGCTGCCACCACGGACTTCACTGATGTCCGTGAGTTCAGGGGCTGAATACGGAAGACCCACATAAATCATGCCGTGGTGCAGGAGGGTGGGAATTGTGGTGAGGATCGTGGACTCATTGCCACCGCCCGTACCCGTGCTGGTGAAGACACTGCCCACCTTGCCGATGAGGGCCCCTTGCATCCAGAGACCGCCGGTTTGATCCAGGAAATTGCGCATCTGTGCCGCCATGTTGCCAAAACGGGTGGGGGTGCCGAAGATGATGGCATCATAATCCGCCAGTTCCGCAGGTGTGGCCACCGGAGCACTCTGATCCAGCTTGGCACCGGCCTTCGCGGCCACGTCGGGCGGCATGGTTTCAGGGACACGCTTCAGGGTGACTTCCACTCCTTCAACCGAGCGCGCCCCTTCGGCGATGGCGTTGGCCATGGTTTCGATGTGACCATAAGTAGAATAATAGAGGACGAGGAGCTTGGACATAATGTTTTGGAGTTAAGATGACTTCGACATTCCAACGGTGTCTGGATGTGCGCGGGATGCCAATGCGGAGGCATTAGTCTCAGCCTTACTTTTGGGCATACCCTGCGCCCCACCTCGGGAGCACCTCCTAACCAAGTTTGCCTACTCAGACATGCCCCATCCGCATGCTGAGACCAGCAAACCTGCATTTTTGGGTTTTTCATATTCAGCATACGATGCCTCCAACACCGAAAAACCACACGACCAATCCGAGAATCCCTCACGAACCTAACCATAAGTCATCCAAGCAAGCCATCGCCATGAACACCATCAACGCTTCCACAGCCCCCGTTCTGGACTCTGCCGCACAGTCCTTCCTCCATGCACTCGCCACTCAGGGTGGACCCGCCATCTATGAACTCTCCGTCCCCGATGCCCGCGGGGTGCTGACCGGAGCCCAGGCCGGTCCCGTGGCGAAGTTGCCCGTGGATATTGAAGAACTCACCATTCCCGCCGGACCGAGCGGGCAGGTTTCTCTCCGCATCGTGCGTCCTCAGGGAAGCCAGGGAGAGCTTCCAGGTGTGCTTTACTTCCACGGTGGAGGCTGGGTGCTTGGCGACCAAAACACTCATGACCGTCTCGTACGAGAAATCGCTCACGGAGCTCAAGCCGCCGTGGTCTTTGTCAACTACACCCCTTCCCCTGAAGCACGTTACCCCGTGGCTATCGAGGAAGCCTACGCCGCCCTGAAATGGGTGGCCGAAAACGCTGACAGCCTTCAGATTGACTCGAACCGCCTCGCAGTGGCCGGGGATAGCGTCGGCGGTAACATGGCCGCCGCCGTGACCCTGCTGGCCAAAGAACGACAGGGCCCCACCCTGCGTTATCAGGTGCTGTTTTACCCTGTGACGGATGCGAACTTTGACACGGCCTCCTATCACCAGTTTGAAGAAGGTTACTTTCTGACTCGTGAGGCCATGAAATGGTTCTGGAATCATTACGCTCCCGACCATGGCGTGCGCGATGAGATCACCGCCTCGCCTCTGCGGGCCACCGCGGAGCAGCTTCGCGGCCTGCCCCCGGCTCTGGTGATCACGGGCGAAGCCGATGTGCTCCGCGACGAGGGCGAAGCCTATGCCCGCAAACTGATTGAGGCCGGAGTCAGCGTCACCTCCAGCCGCTACCTCGGCATCATCCATGACTTCGTGATGTTGAATGTCCTCACGGAAACCCCAGCCGCCCGCGCCGCCATCGCCCAAGCAAATGACCTGCTTCGCAAGGCTCTTGCGTGACCCGTTTCCTCCCCTGTCCTGCCCGCAGAAGAACTACCTTCTGCGGGCTTTTCATTTGCAGAAGTCATCGCCCAGCGTCTGGTCCTAAAAGTGCTATCCATCAGCGACGCCTATGCCCATCACACGCATCTACCTCATCCGCCACGGAGCCACCATCCTGACCGCCGAGGACCGCTTTGCCGGAGCTACCAATGTACCGCTTTCGGATGAAGGGCGCCATCAGGCCACCACACTTTCCCAACGGCTCGCCCCGCTGCGCATCGCGGCCGTTTATGCCTCACCGCTGGACCGCACGATGGAGACTGCACGCATTTTGGCCGGGCCGCATCATTTGGAAGTGAATCCGCGTGAGGGGCTGAAAGAAATTTCCCACGGCCACTGGGAACAAATGACCCGCCACGAGGTGGAATTGCAGTTCCCCCAGGAAGCCGCTGCCTGGGATGAAGATCCCTACACCTTCGCGCCTGAAGGTGGTGAAAGCGGCCTAGCAGTCACAGCTCGTGCCCTGCCGGCCTTGCTCGACATCGTGCGTCATCACGAAGGGCAGTCCGTGATCGTGGTGTCGCACAAGGCCACCATTCGCCTGCTGCTGAGTTCTCTCCTGGGCTTCGATCCGCGCCGTTATCGGGACAATCTGGACCAGGATCCCGCAGCCCTGAACATCGTCGATTTTAAAGATCCCGTGCGGGCGCGATTGATGCTGTTCAATGACACGTCCCATTACGCTGAAAGCAGCCTCAACAAGCCCGAATCAGCCGAGGCCCGCCTCTCCAAATGGTGGACTCATTGATCCCCCTAACTATCTTTTTTCATCATGAACATCGCCATTGGCTCAGACCACGCAGGCTACCGTTATAAGCAGGCCATCATCGCCCATCTGGAGAAAGCCGGGCATTCCGTGGCTGACTTCGGCACACATTCGGAGGAGTCCACCGACTACCCCAAATTCATCCGCCCGGTGGCGGAAGCCGTGGCCGCTGGAAAATATGAACGCGGCATCGTCCTCGGTGGCTCTGGCAACGGCGAGGCCATCGCGGCAAACCGCGTGAAGGGTATCCGCTGCGGTCTTTGCTGGAACCTGGAATCTGCCCGCCTGACCCGGCAGCACAATGACGCCAATGTGCTCTCCCTGGGCGAACGCATGATGGATCTGGAGACAGCTTTGGAGATCGTGGATCTTTTTCTCAGCACCTCTTTTGAAGGAGGCCGCCATCTGGCCCGCATCCAGCAACTGGACGCCTGAGCCGCCTATGAACGACGACCTCCTGCGCGAAACGGAACGCTTTCTCCATGAGCAGATTCCCCTCACCCGGGCGATGGGCGTGCAGGTCGAAAGTTACGATGGCGAAACGCTGGTGATCACCGCGCCCCTGGAGCCGAATCACAATCACCGCGGCACAGCCTTTGGCGGCAGCCTGAGCGCCATTGCTACCCTGACGGGATACAGTCTGCTGTGGCTGATGTTAGGGGATCGCGGCGCCCACATCGTCATTCGGGAAAGCACCATCCGCTACCGACGTCCCGTACGCGGGTTGATCCGGGCCATCTGCCAGCAGCCGGATCCCACCACGATCAGCGACTTTAAAGCGCTCTTTGCCGAGGCTGGCAAGGCACGCATGAATCTTCAGGTCATCATCCAGGAAGAAGGCCAGACCTGCGTGGAGTTCAGCGGTGAGTTTGTGGCGCTGAAGTAAACTCTAGCGCCGCAGCGGGCCACCCGGCCGGGCCTCCGTCAGTTTGCCCGCCCGGATCACGGGCACCCCATCCACCAACACTTCGCCAAACCCTTCGGCATAGTGATGCGGATCATCGAAGGCCGAGATGTCCTGCACCTTGTCAGGATCAAAAATCACCAGATCCGCCCAAGCTCCCGTTTGAATCACACCACGGTCCCGAACCCCAAAGGTCTGCGCTGGCAGGCTGGTCATGCGGCGGACTGCTTCCTCCAGCGACAGCACTTTTTGTTCGCGCACATAGCGGGCCAGGATGCGGGCATTGTTGCCATAACTGCGGGGATGCGGCACATCCTCGCCCAGTAGGCGTGGCCCGCCATCACTGGCGATCATGGTCAGCGGATGTTTCAGAAAAAGCCGCAGGTCTTCCTCGTTCATGCCATGAAACACACCGCTGCCACCACCGCGCTTTTCAATGTCCAGCAGCAGCTCGATTTGGTCTTCCAGACGGTCGGCACCCCGCACACGCATCGCAGCCTGCGGGATCGTCAGACCGTTCAGCGAAGGATCTGCCGCAAAGCGGGCGATCACGGCATAGCTGTAATCCGAGCGACCGCTGCGCGATAAAATCTCCCGCATGCCCGCAATGATCTTCGCCTTCTGTTCAGGATCGCCAAGCCGGGCAACAAAGTCCTCGCGAGTGCCTTCCAGGGCCGAGTCAGGAATCGTCTGCCGCAAGCCCGTGCTGGAGGCGGTGTAGGCATACTGATCGTGCGTGATTCGCAGCCCCTCGGCCCGCGCTTTGTCCAGGTAGGCCAGCACCTCCGCGGCCTTTCCCCAGGCACTCGGGCCGGACAGCTTGATATGAGAAAGCTCCGTCTTGACCTTTGCCTCACGGGCGATGTGCGCCAGCTCATCCAGTGCGGTAAAAATGCGGTTCGTCTCATAGCGCATGTGGCTGGCGTAGATGCCATCGTAGGCCGCCACCACCTTGGCCAGCTCCAGGATCTCCTCCGTCTTGGCAAAGGAGCCGGGCACATAGATCAGGCCTGTGCTCACCCCCAGCGCTCCGTCTTTCATGCCCTTGTCCACCAGGGACTTCATGGTCTCCAGCTGGGCTGCATCCGGCGCGCGGATGAACCGGCCTCCCATGCCCTGTTCCCTCACGTCCCCATGGCCGATCAGCGTGGCCACATGCAGGCTCACCTTGGCCTTTTCGATCTCTTCAAAAAAGGCCGCCACATCGGTGCGCGAAGCCCCACAGTTCCCCGTCACAATCGTCGTAACGCCCATGCGCAAGAAATTCTCCGCTGCCGGCAGTTCGCAGATCCTTTCGGAGTGCGTATGCACGTCCATGAAACCCGGAGCCACCACCTGCCCTCGGGAATCCAGCTCCTCTTTCGCGGTGCCTTCCACCTGACCGAGGCTCGTGATGCGTCCATGCCGGATACCGATGCTGCCCGGGTAAGCAGGCCTGCCCGTGCCATCCACAATGCGGGCGTTTTTGATGATGAGATCATACGCACTGGCTGATTTCGTCTCCTCCTCCAGCCAGGCTTTCATCCACCCATAAAAACTCGTGCCGATCTGGGCATAACCGATGGCATTTGGATGTACGCCGTTATTCTCAGGATACCCGTCCACGGGATCCAGGTTCAGCTCCGTGGCCACCAGATGAATACCCTGATGCTCGCGCCCTCCCAGCCGTATGATCATCCGCTGCACCAGACGATGCTGAATGCGCTTCCAGCCCCAGCGATGGTAGCGTCCTTTGTAATTGGCTTCAAAACCGGATTCACGGGCATTCGGTGGTGTGGTCAGTCCCACCGCCAGGATGGCTTCCGGCATCGCTCGCCGAAACTCCATCAGCAGTTTTTCAGCCTGATCCAGCACCTCATGGATCTTGGCATCCATCGCCGGCGGATCTTCGGGATTGGCCCCAAAGCAGTCATTGATGCCCAAAAGAAACGTCACCACATCAGGGGCCCTACCATCGCAGTGCTCACGCACGTAGCGAGGCAGATCAAACACGCCTTTGCCATCGGTTCCCACAAAGATAAAAGGGCTGGTGCTCTTCCTCGCCTGTGGACCTGCGGCCACCTCATTCCCCTTGGGAGCAAACTTAGTTAGGAAGTCCACCCATTTCCAGCCCCCGTATCCCTCATGCGCCACCCCCGGTTTCACGCCAGCGGGACGATGCGTGCCCAGAAAAGTCACTTTCGGATTTCCAGGTTCACTCAGCAACCGCGAGAGCTCATTGGCATAGACACTCGCGTGAGTCAGGCTGTCGCCCACGATCAGCAATCGCCTGTCTTTGCCCTCCCCCGCCGCACGCGGGGAGATGTGCAGCACCGTCTTACCTTTCTCAATCACCGCCCCACTTTGATCTTTGACGGTCACCTCCAGCACGTGATCCCCCACCTGAGCTTCCGTGGCCTTGACGGACCACGCCCGCTCACCGGTCTCCCCCACTGGGCACTGAACGGAAAACCTATACTGCTCAGGATGCTCCGTCAGGACCACATTATCATAATAGAGGCTCATCGGCACCCCCACCACTCCGTGCCAAGTGGGTGGCAAGGTAAGCTGCAAAGACTCCGCCCCGGCCATCCCCGGCAGACAAAGCAGTGCGACAAGGAGAAGGTGGAGATGCATCTTGGGTTAACGTTTACTTTTTGA
>DMMK01000185.1 GCA_003453085.1 Verrucomicrobiales bacterium | reverse complement strand
CCTTCCCGTTTGAGTGCCTGCAAGCGCGTCCTCCGTGACGAAGCCGCCAAGGTGATTGCCACCGAATACGATCCAAACCGCTCCGCCCGTATCGCACTGGTGGAATACAAGGACGGCCAGCGTGCCTACATCCTTGCGCCAAACGCCCTTCAAGTGGGTGCTAGCGTGATGGCCGGTGAGAAGGCTGCTCCAGATGTGGGCAACGCCCTTCCTCTGCGCAAGATCCCTCTCGGTACCTCCATCCACAATGTGGAACTCACCCAGGGTCGTGGTGGTGTCGCCGCCCGTGCCGCAGGCCAGGCAGCCATCCTCTCCAACCGTGAAGGTGAATACGCCCTGGTGCGCATGCCTTCTGGTGAAATCCGCAAGATTCACGCTGAGTGCTACGCCACGATCGGTCAGGTCGGTAACACGGAGCACATGAACGTGGTTTCTGGCAAGGCTGGCCGCACACGCTGGCAGGGCACCCGCCCAACCGTCCGCGGTATGTGTATGAACCCGATTGACCATCCTAACGGTGGTGGTGAAGGTCGTTCCAAGTCCGGTGGTGGTCGTCAGCACCTTCTCAGCCCATGGGGCCATGCGAAGGGCGAGAAGACTCGCAACAAGAAGAAGGCGACGAACAAACTTATTGTTCAGACCCGTCACGCTAAGAAGTAACCTGTTTTTCCGAATCCTGATTCAATAGCCCTATGGCACGCTCACTCAAAAAAGGACCTTTCGTCCAGCAAGCCCTGCTCGACAAAGTGGACAAGCTCAACGACGCCGGCCAAAAGCGCCCGGTGAAGACCTGGGCCCGCAGCTCGATGATCACTCCTGACCTTGTCGGCCACACCTTCTTGGTGCATAATGGCAAGGACTTCGTGAGCGTTTATGTCACGGAAAACATGGTCGGACACCGTCTTGGCGAATTCGCCCTGACGCGTATCTTCAAGGGCCATGGTGCCCACACCGTCAAGGCTGCTAAGTAATCTTCGAAAGCGCGCCGTTCTACTCCTGCACTTCATGTTCTCTCGTCTTCATCACCATCTAGCCCGGCGCGCTTCGCTGCTTCTTGCAGCGGTGGCAGTGTTAGGTGGTGCCCAGGCGCAGACAGCTTTTGAACTTCAGGAGTTGAACATGACCCTCCAGGTCGCCGCCCAGAAGATTCAGGCGCTGGAATCCCAGCTTGCCGCCTCGAAAGACAAAACGGATGCGCTGACGCAGAGTGCGGCAGCAGCTAACCAGGAAGCTAACGACCTCAAGGATCGCTACGAAAAACTTCGTGGTCTTCTCGAAGGTCTCGGCATTGCCGCTTTGGAAAACTCGACGGATCAGACCCAGGGGCGTCTGCTCTCCGCCATCAGCGATCTCCGTATCGCTGAAACTTCACGTCAGAAACTGGCAGACAGCCTGATGGAGCTCGCTGAAGCTTCCTTGCAGTTCGCCAAAACCGTCCAGACCCCGGACGCCGCCTCCAGTGATCGTCTTTCCAAGGCGCTCACCAAAGCAGAAGCGGTTCTTACCGCTGCCGCTGCCCCCGAAGGCACGGCTCCTGCCGAACCCGCCAATCTTCAGGATGCGCGCATCGTCAGTCTCAAGCCGGACCTCGGCATTGCAGTTTTGTCAGTCGGATCCCGTGATGGCGTGAAGCCTGGGATGCCATTTGAAATTTATCGCGAGGACAAACCCATCGCAAAAATCCTCGTCACTGAAGTGCGCAGCTCTGTTAGCGGTGCAGTGGTTCAGGAGTTAGCAAACGCAGCTGATCCGGTGAAGGTCGGAGACAGAGGCAAAGTGGATATCAACAGATCATTCTAAGGTTATGGAAGTGCGTTCAATCTATAAATACGCCCGCATCTCGTCGCAGAAGGCGCGTCAAGTCACACGGGCAATCACCGGTATGCCGGTGTCACAGGCTCTCAGCGTTCTCGACTTCACCCCAAAGAAGGCCGCGTTCCTGGTGGGCAAAGTTCTTCGTTCGGCTGTCGCCAATGCGGAAAACAATCATGAACTGGATGCCGATGAACTCGTCGTCCGCAGTGCCGTCGCTACTCCAGGGCCAGCCCTGAAGCGCATCACGCCACGTGCTCGCGGTTCTGCATCACCAATCAAAAAACGCATGACGCACATCACCGTCGTGCTCGGCGCAAAACCGGAAGAGGCTGAAAAGCCTGTCCGTAAAAACCGGTCTCCAAAGGCCAAAGTTGCCGCCGAATAATCACTCAGACACCACACACTGATTTATGGGACAGAAAGTTAATCCAATCGGCTTCCGCCTCGCGGTCTCTAAAGACTGGCGCTCCAAGTGGTATGCTCCTGAGAAAGAGTACGCCGATGCACTGCATAGCGACCTTGCCATCCGCAAGTACCTCAAGGAGAAGCTCATGCAGGCCGCCTTGTCGAAGATCATCATCGAACGTGCCTGGAACCAGGTTCGTGTCACCCTCCACACCGCCCGTCCAGGCTTGGTGATTGGCCGTAAGGGCCAGGAGATCGAAGTGATGAGCCAGAAGGTCTCTGAAATGTGTGGTGGCAAGCAGGTGAAGATCGACATCTTCGAAATCAAGCAGCCAGAACTTGACGCCCAGCTCATCGCTGAAAGCGTCGCCGTTCAGCTTGAGCGCCGTATTTCTTTCCGCCGCGCCATGAAGCGTGCCGTTCAGACCGCCATGGACATGGGCGGCGAAGGCATCCGTATCCGCGTCGCAGGCCGTCTCGGCGGTGCTGACATCGCCCGTGCTGAGCAATATCGTCAGGGTAAAGTGCCTCTTCAGACCCTTCGTATCCCGATCGACTACGGCTTCACTGAAGCCCGCACCGTTTACGGCATCATCGGCGTCAAAGTCTGGATGAACCGTGGCAATGCCCCTGAAAACACCACACCTCGCAATGACCGTCGCCGTGAGCGCGGTGATCGTGGTGGCGACCGCAACAGCGGTGGCGGTGGTGCCGGCGGCATCGGTCGTCGCGGTGGTGAGCGCTCCGGCCCGCCACGTTATCAGCAGGGAGGCCAGTCCTCCTACCAGCAGTCCCAGGCTCCTGCCGCTCCGGTAGCAGATGCCGCTCCTGCAGCAGCCCAGTAATTTCAAAGTAACCCCCTTTTCAGGATTCCCAACAGGAGTTGACCTATGGCCCTTCTTCCAAGTCGTGTAAAACATCGCAAGACCCAGCGCGGCAGCCGCTCTGGCACCGCATCCCGTGGCAACAAACTCGACTTCGGTGAGTTTGGCCTTCAGACCCTGGATCGTGGCTGGATCAAAAACAACCAGATCGAAGCTTGCCGTGTTGCGATCAACCGCTTCCTCAAGCGTAAGGGTAAGGTGTTCATCCGCATTTTCCCTCACAAGCCTGTGACTGCCCGTCCACCAGAAACCCGAATGGGTAAAGGCAAGGGCTCCCCAGAATTCTGGGTGGCAGTCGTGCTCCCAGGGCACATGCTGTTTGAAATCTCCGGCGTGAACGAGGCCACCGCCCGTGAAGCCAGCCGTCTTGCGGCCAACAAACTCGGCCTGCGCACACGTTTCGTGAGCCGCGCTGCTTCCATCTAATTCCTCGCACCTGACCTATCATGAAGATCAAAGAACTCCGTGAACTGTCTGTCGACGAACTCAACGCCCGTCGGCGTGAGCTCCGCCAGGAAATGCTGAACCTCCGTCTGCAGCAGCAGAGCGGTCAGCTCGAAAACCCATCCCGTCTGAAGCTCCTTCGCCGCGAAGTCGCCCGCATTGAGACGATCGTTACCGATCGTGCTCAAGCCGTCGCCAGCAAGGCAGCCTAAGCTCCATCGCAATCCCCTGACCTTTTTCCAAAATCATGAGTGAGGCTACAACCGCAGAAGCGCAACCTATCAAGGCCCCCGTCCGCAAGGAACGTGTTGGCATGGTGGTGTCCGACAAGATGAACAAGACCATCGTGGTCGAGGTGGAGCGCCGCGTGCCACACCCACGTTTCAAGAAAATCATCCGCAAGACTTCCAAGTTCTATGCGCATGATGAGAGCGAGCAGGCCAAGGTGGGCGACAAAGTGCTCATCGTTGAGTGCCGCCCTCTGAGCAAGCTCAAGCGCTGGAACCTGGTCGAAGTGCAGAAGCACTAACCGGTACGAGACAGTTCAACCCATTCATCTGAGGAAGAAAAGTTATGTTGCAAATGGAGTCGTCAATCCCGGTTGCCGATAACACAGGTGCCCGAGTCGCCAAGATGATCGGTGTGCTCGGCAATAAG